>JBFFQZ010000218.1:0-5388 GCA_041573235.1 Sulfitobacter sp.
TCCAATTCGGTCCTTCTGGGGCTGCCCATCGCCGAGCGCGCCTATGGCGCCGACGCATTGACCGGCAACTACATGATTATCGCGATCCATTCCCCATTCTGCTATGGTCTGGGGATCACCGTGATGGAGTTCGTGCGTAACCGTGGTCAAAGCGGCCTGCGGCTGGTTCACGCGGTCAGCCGGGCCATGTTCCACAACCCGCTGGTGATCGGCATCCTGCTGGGCTTTGCGGTGAACCTGATCGGGGTGAAGATCCCCGGCGTCGTCGACGATGCCCTGTCGCTCATCGTGCGGGCGGCCCTGCCCGCGGCACTTTTTGCCCTTGGCGGCGTGCTGATCCAGTACAAACCCGAGGGCGACATGAAGGCCATTGCCATGGTCTGCCTGATCGCCCTGATCGTGCACCCCTCACTGGTCTGGCTGTTCGGAACCGGATTTGGTGTCAGCCAGGATCTGTTCCGCGCAGGCGTCCTGACTGCCGCGATGGCACCGGGGTTCAATGCCTATATCTTTGCGAACATGTACGGCCGGGGCAGACGGGTGGCGGCCTCTTCGGTCCTGATCGCCACCGGGTCGTCGATCCTGACGGTGTGGCTCTGGCTGACGCTACTCGGATGACAATCTGCTGCCCCGTATTCGGCGCGGTAATCCGCACTGGGCCAAAAGCCCGGACAAGCGGCGAAAGCCTGTCGGCATACGACCTTCGCAGTGAATGGCAGATCTGAGCCCATCTCAGCCTCTATGTACGCGCAGCCAATATATCGGTCACATTGGCGCAGCATTGACTTCGATGGTGTGGCGGTCGGGGTCCAGCAGGTAGAGTTGCGGAAACCCGGCGAGGCCGTCGCGGATGACCAATATCCACTTTGGATCGTTTTTCGGCAACGTTTCGCTGTATCCACGTTCAGCGAGTTTTTCCAACATGTCCTCGAAATCATCCGTCCGAAATGCGAAGTGCACATCCGCTATATCCAGGTTTTTATCGAGGCGAAAAGTACCCGCTTGCGGATTCGAGACTAAGTGTATCTGACGGTCACCACACTCCATCCACACCCCGTCAATTCCAAAATCGGGCCTCGGAAGTAAAGAAAGGTCGAACAGATCTCGGTAAAATTTTGCGGATCGTTCCACGTCTCGGACTGGATAGGATACGTGATGCAGAAGCAACTCTGGCATGTCGGGCCTCCAAGCGGCCCCTGAGCTGGATCAGTTCCTCAGGCGGGGCCCTTTCCAACTTACAATTCACTGTGTTTGTTATCAACAACTTCCACAACAGGGACGAAAAACACGTTTAAAATCAGCGCACTGCTGGCAGAATTGTCCGCACAGCGATGCCCCCGGCGCGCTGCCGATCTTAGGCTCAATCCTCGCGAATGCCGCCTTCAGGCGCAAGGCTGTCAGCCTCTCCGCGGCCTCTGGGCCGCAGAGATCGGTTCCGGTTGAAAACGCAGCGCCCGCCTCGGGGTTGGCTTGCCTCGTGCATCATGCCCTTCGTTGACCGTTTCCGTATACGAAGTATTTGAAGCTGGTCAGCTGCTCGGCGCCCACGGGCCCGCGCGCGTGCATCTTGCCTGTCGCAATCCCGATTTCGGCGCCCATTCCAAATTCACCGCCGTCGGAAAACTGCGTCGAGGCGTTATGCATCACGACCGCTGAATCGATGGCCGCCATGAAGCGTTTCGCGGTGTCGGCGTCCTCTGCGACGATGGCGTCCGTATGGCCCGAAGAGTGGGATTGCACGAAGGCGATGCCCTTATCGGCGTTGTCCACCACCTTAACGGACAGGATGTTGCTCAGGTACTCCGTGTCCCAATCGGCATCGGTCGCCTCGGCAATGTCCGTGAGGATGCGCCGCGCCGCTTCGTCACCGCGCAATTCGCAATCGTTCAGCGCAGCCGCCAACCGTGGCAGCATTTCATCCGCGATCGTGGCGTCGATTACGACACATTCGGTCGCACCGCATATCCCGGTTCTGCGCATTTTTGCGTTCTGGATGATACCGACCGCCTTTTCGATGTCGGCGCTTTCGTGGACGTATGTGTGGTTGTTGCCATCCAGATGCAACAGGGTCGGCACCTGCGCCTCACGCTGCACCAGCGAAACAAGGCCCCGCCCTCCGCGCGGAATGACAAGGTCGACCGTGTCCGTGCTGTGTAACAGCACCTTGACCGCTTCACGGTCGCGCGTATCGACCAACTGCACTGCATCTTCCGGCAGGCCCGCAGCGGCAAGGCCCTGCGCGAGGCAGGCGACGATGACGCGCGATGAGTGCAGACTTTCGGAACCGCCACGCAGGATGACCGCGTTCCCCGATTTGATGCAAAGCGCGCCCGCGTCAGAACCGACGTTTGGGCGCGATTCATAAATCATCGCGATGACGCCGATTGGCACGCTGATGCGATCGATCTTCAACCCATTGGGGCGATCGAATGTCGCAAGCGTCCGACCCAAGGGATCGTCCTGCCCTGCAATCGCGTCCAGCGCATCGGCCATTCCCGCAACACGGTCTTCGGTCAGTTTCAGGCGGTCGATGAACGCCGCGTCCTTGCCGCTGTCGCTGATGCCATCAATATCCTTTGCATTGGCTTCCAGAATATCGGCGGTCCTGGCGCGCAGCGCCTTGGCGGCTTCGGTCAATGCGAGATTGCGTTCATCCGTCGTGGCCATCGAGAGGCTCCGCGCCGCGGCCTTGGCGCGGCGGCCAAGATCGGCGACGACCTGTGCGACGTCAGACCCGTTCGTATCAGTACTCATGTCGTTCATTGGGTATCCTTTCTGCGGAAGTGAAAAAGCCACGTCTTATTTCAATTCAACCGCGCGGCTATAGGCGGCTTGCAGCGTCCCCTGGAAGAGGTTGTCCAGTTCTCCGTCGCGCATCAACTCGGCCAGCCCTGCCTGTGTCGTCCCGTTCTTGCTGGTAACGGAATTGCGTAATTCCTCAAGCGACTGGTCGGACTGGCGCGCCGCTTCGACCGTGCCGCTCACTGTATCGAACACCAGTTTGCGTGCGGTATCGTGGTCAAAGCCAAGCGCCTCGGCAGCGGCGGTGTAACTGCGCAGCATTTCGAAGATATATCCCGGGCCGCTGCCACTGACAGCGGTCAGGCGGTCGATCCGGTCTTCGCTGTCCAAGGGAATACAGGTGCCGGTCTGGTCAATCAACGCAACGATCTCGCGCGTTTGCTGCGGCGTGCAACGATCGTTGGCATAAAGCCCCGACACGCCCATCCCGACGAGGGCGGCCATGTTCGGCATGACACGCACAATAGCCGCGTCGCCCACGACCTTCGCGATGGACGCCACGCTGGCCCCTGCCGCGATCGAGACGAACACACCACCGTCTTTGAGCGCGTGTACGTAATCGGGCACCACATCAGCGATCATCTGCGGCTTGACCGCGATCAGGACCGCATCGAACGTATCGGGCGGCAAATCTGTCGCTTTTGACACATGTGTCACACCATCCGGCAGGTTGCTTGCGGCCGGGTCGGCGACCGTAAAGCTGTTGTCGCCGCAGCTCGTCCACTGGCGCAGCATCGCGCCGCCCATCTTGCCACAGCCAATCAAAAGTATATTCATTTTCGTCTCCCTTTGCCTGTCTGACGGGGCGTGTTGCATCGTAGCTGCAATGCAGCATCCAATCCCCGGCAGAGAAGTCACTTTCGGTCAATCGCAGTACCCATACCGGCCTGCCGATCGGCAGGCGTTGAACGGCAACCTGTTTGCGTTCAGGGGTCGAGTACGTGTTATACATCGGCGAATCATTGAATGGGCAGTGCTACAGGGCTGCGTCGTACGACGCAAACCAATTGCATTTCTGAAATGAAACACAACATGTTAGCGGAGGCACTCATGCCTAAGAAGAAAAAGATCGTCGTCAAAATCGGATCAAGTCTGCTGGCGAATGATGAAAACCTGACCTTGCGATACGCCTTCATCAACGGGCTGCTCAGCGATTTGGCCCAGCTGAAAAAAAACGGGCACGACGTCATTCTGACCTCTTCGGGGTCGGTCGCATTGGGTCTCAACATGGTCGGCAAGCGCCCCGAAGACGCAGGCATCCTGGACAAACAGGCGGCTGCCGCCTGTGGTCAGCCGCTGTTGATGAACGCCTATCGCCAGATCGCCTCAGAGCATAATATGGACGTTGCCCAGATGCTTGTCACGGTCGACGACATGGAGGAAAGACGCCGGTTCCTGAACATCAAGAACACCATGCTGCGGTTGTTCGAAAACGACATCATGCCAATCATCAACGAGAATGATTCAGTCGCAACCCGTGACCTGCGGGTTGGCGACAACGACCGCCTGTCCGCCAAGGTTGCACAGATGGTTGACGCGGATCTGTTGATCATCCTGACGGGTGTCGAAGGCTTGTATGACCGCGACCCATCGGAACCTGATGCCCAGTTCATCTCGGAAATCAACGATGTCAGCGAACATCTGGAGTCCACCACCGCCATCAGCGCCCTTGGAAGCGGCGGCATGCTGACCAAGATGCAAGCGGCGAACATGGCACAGAACGCCGGGGTCGAAACGATCATTGCCGAAGGCATCATCGAGCGGCCCATTTCTTCTGTTCTTCAGAAAGAGCGGCGCTTTACCCGCTGCCTTGTGACGGGCAAGACGGCCTCGCCCTTGATGGTCTGGCTCAGCAACAGGCTGCAGGTCTCGGGCACGTTGGTCGTGCCAAATGCCGTTGCCGAAGCGGTCGTTGCGGGGAACTGCGGGATCAGCCGGAATGACGTGATCTCGATCCAGGGCGACTTCACCAAAGGCGACGTCCTGCACGTCTACGACGAGGATGGCGCCGAGGTCGCGCGCGGCTTGACGAACTTTTCGTCGGAAGAGACGATGCTGATGGCACGGCATCGCGATATGAACGTGGAAGATGTGATCGGCTACAAGACCAAGAGCGATGTGATCGGTGTCGAGAATATCCTGGTTCTGGAAGAGAACCATCTGCCGCTCGATGCCCCCGCGGACGATCAGAAGATCGTCATTCCTGCGTAGGAATTCACGCGTCACGTGAAGACATAGAAAAAAGCGCGGCAAATCCAGGACGGCGCCGTTCGCCACGCCGACACTTTTTCTTTTGATCCACGTCGTTCCCCCGCGCCGCTGCAATGGCTTCTTGCCCCTGCGGCGCGGGTAAGTCCTCCCGCACCGCAGCCTTCGCGTGATGGGCAGCGAAAGCCTGCCGTGGGCCCCTGACGGCCGTTCATGAAAGGTGCCGCCAACCGCAGGTTCGAGCCCATGGTCGTTGTTGATCGTGAGCCCGATAGCCGACGTCATGGGGGGAAGCGGACGTTTGCAGCGAGGTATGCTTGTGGGACGAAGCCGACTTTCGCGTCCCGAATTTGTTTGTCCGCTTCGACAATGACAACA
>JBFFQZ010000219.1:0-5336 GCA_041573235.1 Sulfitobacter sp.
CGACCCTGCGCCGCACGGCACAGGGGCGCCTGTCCGAAGTGTTTGGCGCCGCGACTGTGGATGTGGACAAGCTGCTGCGCAGACTGGACATCTATTCGCTTTCCGTGGCCTCGGTCGAGGCGCTCGATGCGCCGACCCGCAGTGCGCTTACCGCTTATGCCGCGGGCGTCAACGCGCGGCTCGACCAGATCAACACAGACGCCCTTGGTCGTGGCGCGCCCGAGATGTTTCTCTTCAACGCGCCGATGGCGCCCTGGCGGCCAGCCGACAGCATCGCGATCATCAAGCTGATGGGCCTGCAACTGTCGGGCCACCTGGACGCCGAGGTGATGCGTGCCCGCGTGTCGCTGGCGCTGCCGGATGAAGATCGCCTCCGCGATATCCTGCCCGACGCGCCGGGCACCGGGGTGGCCGCGCTGCCCTCCTACGCAAGCCTGTTCCCGACCACGCAACGCTTTGCCGAAGCGCCGCCGCTGACCCCACACCCGCTGTCGCCCTTCAAGCGCACCGCACTGGCCGGGGCCTCCAACGCCTGGGCCGCGGCCCCCTCGCGCTCGGCCTCGGGTGGTACGCTTCTGGCCAATGACCCGCACCTGGGCTTCACCGCACCGGCGATCTGGTATCTGGCCCGCCTCGAATTGCAATCTGGCGGCGTTATCGGCGGCACCATCCCCGGCATGCCGGTGGTGCTGACCGGGCGCTCGGCGGATCTGGGATGGGGCCTGACGTCGTCCTACATGGACGATCAGGATCTCTTCATCGAAGAACTGAACCCCGCCAACCCCGAAGAATACCGCACGCCCGAGGGCTTTAGCAAATTCCGCACACGGGCGTCGATCATCACCGTAAAGGATCACGACCCGATCACGCTGACCCTGCGCTGGACGGACAATGGACCGGTCCTGCCGGGCAGCCACTACAACCTTGGCAGCATCACGCCGCCCGGCCATGTGGCCGCGCTGTCGTGGACCGTGCTCAGCCCGCGCGACACGAGCGTGCAATCAGCCATGCAGCTGATGAGTGCCAAGACTGTCGCAGAGGCGATCACCGCTTCCGAGCTGTTCGTCGCGCCGTCGCAGAACCTCACGCTCGTGGACACGCAGAACATCGCGATGAAGACCATCGGCGCCATCCCCAGACGCGATCCGCGCCACCAAAGCCAGGGCCGCATGCCAAGCCCCGGCTGGATCGGGACGAACCGCTGGCAGGGCACGCTTCCCTTTGCCGCCAACCCCGGCTTTGTCGCCCCCTCGGGCGGCATCCTGGGCAACACCAACAACAAGCTGGTCGAGCGTGACTTTCCCAACCACGTGTCGTTCCTGTGGGGCGACAGCCAACGCGTGCAGCGCTGGCAGCGGCTGATGCAGGGCCGTCAGGTCCACACCCGCGACAGCTTTATCGAGGCGCAGTTGGACACCGTCAGCTTCACCGCGCGCTCGCTGCTGCCTCTCATCGGCGCAGAGCTGTGGTTCACCGGCGAAGCGGCGCCCGACAACACCCCCGAACGTCTGCGTCAGCGCGCGCTGGCGCTGCTGGCCGGCTGGTCGGGCGAGATGAACGAACACCTGCCGGAGCCGTTGATCTATGCGACCTGGTTGCGCACGCTTCAGGACCGTCTGATCCGCGACGAACTGGGCCCGCTCGCGTCCGAATTCGAACATGTCGAACCGCTGTTCATAGAACGCGTGTTCCGCGATGTCGGAGGGGCCTCCGCGTGGTGCGACGTGTTCCAGTCGGCGCCCGTCGAGACCTGCGCCGACATGGCCCGGCTGGCGCTTGACGACGCGCTGGTCCAGATCGAAGAGCAATACGGCAGCGCGCTGGAATCCCTGCGTTGGGGAGATGCCCATCAGGCCACCCATGACCACCAGGTGCTGGGGTCGGTCCCGGTGTTGCGCCATTTTGTGAACATCAGGCAAAGCACTTCGGGCGGCGACAACACGCTGATGCGCGGACGCACCAAGGGCAGCGAGCCCCATCCGTTCCACAACGTGCACGGCGCGGGCTATCGCGGGGTTTATGATTTTGCCGATCCCGACAGTTCGGTCTTCGTGACGTCGACGGGGCAATCGGGCCACTTCCTGTCGCGGCATTACGACGATCTGGCGCAGCTGTGGCGGCGCGGGGAATATATCCCGATGTCGCTGGATCAGGGCCTTGCCCGCGCGGCGGCGGTCGGGGTCACGACGCTGATGCCCGCACGCTGATGCGGGTGATCCTGTTCAACAAGCCCTACGGGGTGCTGTCGCAATTCACCGACAAGGGCACGCAGGGATCGCCCCGCCCGACCCTGTCGGCCTACATCGACGAAAAGGGTTTCTACCCCGCTGGGCGGCTCGACCGCGACAGCGAAGGGTTGATGGTACTGACCGATCACGGCCCCCTGCAGGCGCGGATCAGCAACCCGAAATACAAGCTGGAAAAGACCTATCTGGTTCAGGTCGAAGGCACGCCCGACGCCGCCGCCCTTGACGCGCTGCGCGGGGGTGTGGCGCTGTCGGATGGCCTGACGAAACCCGCCCGCGCCGAGCAGATCGACGCACCCGACCTGTGGCCGCGCGACCCGCCGGTGCGCTTTCGCAAGACCGTTCCCGACAGCTGGCTGAAGCTGACCATTACCGAAGGGCGCAACCGACAGGTCCGACGCATGACCGCCCATGTGGGCCTGCCCACGCTGCGGCTGATCCGGGTGCAGGTCGGCGAATGGGAGCTGAACCAGCTGGCGCCGGGTGCCTGGCGCTTTGCCGCGGCCTCCGGGCGGTGACGGGATGGGGCCGCGTGCCCCCGTTCATCCGATCGCGCGCGTGATCGCCACCCCTGCGGCGGCCGCCCCGCCGGTCAGCACCGTGCCCCATGTCAGATCGACCATGACCAGCGTCGTGGTCCAATCCTTCAGGATCGCGTAATTCGTGAACTCATAGGTGCCATAGGCCGCGGCCCCCAGAAGCGCGGCATTGCCGAACACCCACCAAAGGCTCTTGCCCTCCACAAGGCCGGGCCAGGACACGAACCACAGCACGACCCCGACCAGAAAGGCGTAGAACAGGAAGGCCGGCAGCACCCGGAATGTCTCGAGCATCAAGGGGCCTATATCGCGCGCGAAAATCGGCTTCATAAAGTAGCTCAGGACAAGGAAATCGACCACGAGGAACACCGCGAAGGTCGACAGGTAGAGAATGGGAAGGCTCATCGCAAGATCGCTCCGTTCAGTCAGGCATTGCAGGGCTCAAAGGGCTGCCGCGCACGACAGCGGAAAGTCGGGCTGCGGGCCTCAGAGCCGTTGAAACGCCGCTTCCTGGTCCGCAGACCAGCGCACGGTCAGCTCGAAGCCGTCCTCGGTCTGGGTCTCGTGCAGCACCACGTCCTGCGCGAACAGCCACGCCCGCTTGCGCCCCTCGGAAAAGCCAAGGCTCAGATCCGCCTCGCGCAGCGCGCCCTGAAGCGCCTCGCCCACGACCTGCTGCAACAGGTCCAGCCCCTCGCCCGTGATCGCCGAAATGGCCATCACCGTGTCGTCGCGCGCGGCGCGTTCACGCATGGCATCGGCCGCCTCGGGGGCAAGCAGATCAAGCTTGTTCCAGACCTCGAAGGTGCGGGTTTCGGCGGGCACGCCCAGCGAGGTCAGGATCTCGCGCACGTCGCGGGCCTGCTCTTCGGTTTCGGCGTGGCTGATGTCGCGCACGTGCAGGATGATGTCTGCGGCCAGCACCTCTTCGAGGGTTGCGCGGAAGGCCGCGACCAGTTCGGTCGGCAGGTCCGAGATGAAGCCCACCGTGTCACTGAGGATGATCTCGGGGCCGCCCTCAAGCTCGAGGCTGCGCATGGTGGGGTCCAGCGTGGCAAAGAGCATGTCCTTGGCCATCACGTCGGCGCCCGTCAAGCGGTTGAAAAGCGTGGATTTTCCGGCGTTGGTATACCCGACGAGCGCGACGATCGGAAACGGTACCTTGGCGCGGGCGGCGCGGTGCAGGGCGCGGGTTTTCACCACTTTTTCAAGCTGTCGGCGCAGCCGCACGAGCTGTTCGTCGATGGCACGCCTGTCCGCCTCGATCTGGGTCTCGCCGGGGCCGCCGACGAATCCCAGCCCGCCGCGCTGCCGCTCCAGGTGGGTCCAGGCGCGCACCAGCCGGGGGCGTTGATAGATAAGCGCGGCCATCTCGACCTGCAACACGCCCTCGCGGGTGGCCGCGCGGTCCGAAAAGATCTCAAGGATCAGCCCGGTGCGGTCCAACAGTTTGACCTTCCACGCCTTTTCGAGATTGCGCTGCTGCACCGGCGTGACCGGGCCATCGATCAGCACCAGTTCCACGCTCGAATCCTCGAGCGTCTGGCGGATCTCTTCGATCTTGCCCGATCCGAACAGATAGCCGGCACTGACCGCGCGCAGCGGCACGATGTCGGCGCCCACGACCTCAAGCCCCGGCAGCGCCTCGGCCAGCGCCACGGCCTCTTCCAGCGCGGGCTGTGCCACGCGCCGGTTCTGATCACTCTTGATGTCAGGATGCAGCACCCAGGCGCGCGTCAGCGCGGGGCCGTCTGTCTCGTCGATCTGGAAGTTCGCCTTGCTCAAGAAGCGTCTTCGCCCTCATACAGGCTGATCGGCTGGCTTGGCATGATGGTCGAAATCGCATGTTTGTAGACAAGTTGCGATTGACCGTCGCGGCGCAGCAGAACGCAGAAATTGTCAAACCACGTGATCACGCCTTGCAGCTTGACCCCGTTGATGAGGAAAATTGTGACTGGTACCTTGGTTTTGCGTACATGGTTCAGGAACGCATCCTGAAGATTCTGTCTGTCAGACGCCATAGTTGGATTCTTCCGTTTTTTCTTGCAGTTTGCCGCCCTCGGCCCGCCGAGACCAACTATGCGGGCAGAGAAAAGAAGTTTCCACCCCCAAATCCAACATAGATGAAGTTGTCTGGTCCGCTCGTGTCACGCGCGCCACAGGTCGGGGGTCAGCAGGGCGATGATCGCCAGAGTTTCAAGCCGCCCCAACACCATGGCCGCGCAGAGGATCGCCTTGGCGGGCATGCTGAGCGCGATGAGCGCGATGGGTGTGTCGCCCGCGACTTCGGTAATCGGGCCCGTGGTGGACAGCATGGCAACCGACAGCACAAGCGCCTCTTCGAAGTCGAGGCCGACCGTCGCCAGCGCCAGCGTGATCCCGGTCAGCGACAACGCGAACATCATGAAGAAGATCCACGCGATGAACGCCCCGTTGCTTTGCAGACGGCGCCCCGCCACGCCCGCGCCGCTGACGGAATTGGGATGGACCAGCTGTTCCATCTCGCGCACGCCGTTGCGATAGAGCGCGAAGACGCGCAACAGTTTCACGC
>JBFFQZ010000220.1:0-5332 GCA_041573235.1 Sulfitobacter sp.
CTTTGACAGCACCGGCGCCGAGGCGCGGATCTGTTCGCTGTTCGGCGTCACCTCGCTTGAGGCATTCGGCACCTTCACCCGCGCCGAAGTTTCTGCGATGGGCGCATTGATCGACTATCTGGAAATCACCCAGAAGGGCAAACTGCCGCTGCTGCGCAAGCCCGTCCGCGAATCCGAAGCGCGCACGGTTCAGATCGACGCGGCGACCCGGCGTAATCTTGAACTCACGCATGCGCTGACGGGGGGCCGGGCGGGATCGCTTCTGTCGGTCATGGACCGCACGGTCACTGCCAGCGGGGCCCGGCTGTTGGAACGGCGAATATCGTCACCATCCCGCGAGTTAGAGACGATTCAGGCGCGTCAGGATGCGATTGGCTTCGCACTCGATCACAGCGCTGCTCTGCGCGATATTCGCACCGTCCTGCGCAATGTGCCCGATCTTGAGCGTGCGCTTTCGCGCCTGTCGCTCGACCGGGGTGGTCCCCGCGACCTGACCGCGATCCGCAACGGACTGACCGAGGCGCAGCGCCTGCATGATACACTGGCCCCCCACGACCTTCCCGCATTGCTCCGGGGGGCGCTCGATCAACTGACAGGACACGAGACATTGATTGCCCTGCTCGACGAAGCGCTTGTCGCAGAGCCGCCGTTGCTGGTCCGCGACGGCGGTTTCATCGCGAGCGGCTATCGCGCGGATCTCGACGAGGTTCGCAAACTGCGCGACGAAGGGCGTAGCGTCATTGCCGGAATGCAGGCGCAATTCGTCTCTGATACGGGGATTTCGTCTCTGAAGATCAAGCACAACAACGTGCTGGGCTATTTCATCGAGACAACGGCGACACATGCGGAAAAGATGATGTCTCCGCCGTTGTCTGAAACCTTTATCCACCGCCAGACGACCGCCAACCAGGTCCGCTTCACCACGGTCGAACTGTCAGAGCTCGAGACCAGGATCCTCAATGCAGGCAATCATGCGGTCGAGCTTGAAAAGCGGCTCTATGAAGGGCTGAGAGACTCTGTTCTGGAACAGGCGGGCCCCATCGGCGCGACCTCGGCCGCGTTGGCCGAGGTTGATCTGGCCACGGCCCTTGCCGATCTTGCGCAAAGCGAGAATTGGGTGCGCCCCACGGTCGACGGATCCCGCGCATTCGATATCCAGGGCGGGCGGCATCCTGTGGTGGAGCGGGCGCTGGCACAACAATCCGGCGCGCCTTTCGTCGCCAACGACTGCAATCTCAGTGCCGACAGCGACGCCGCGATCTGGCTGCTGACCGGGCCGAACATGGCAGGTAAATCGACCTACCTGCGGCAAAACGCGTTGATCGCGCTTATCGCCCAGATGGGCAGTTTCGTTCCGGCCCGCGCCGCGCACATCGGAATGATCAGCCAGCTGTTCAGTCGGGTGGGTGCGTCGGATGATCTGGCACGGGGTCGGTCGACCTTTATGGTGGAGATGGTGGAAACCGCCGCAATCCTCAACCAGGCCGACGATCGGGCACTGATCATTCTGGATGAGATCGGCCGGGGCACCGCGACCTATGACGGGCTGTCGATTGCCTGGGCCACGCTGGAACACCTGCACGACGTCAACCGCTCGCGCGCGCTGTTTGCCACGCATTATCACGAAATGACGGCGCTGGCTGGAAAGCTTGACGGCGTGGCGAATGCCACGGTGACCGTTAAGGAGTGGGAGGGGGACGTGATCTTCCTCCACGAGGTCAAGAAGGGCGCGGCGGATCGGTCCTATGGCGTTCAGGTCGCACAGCTTGCAGGGTTGCCCGCTGCCGTGATCGCCCGCGCGCGGGTCGTTCTGGACGCGCTGGAAAAGGGCGAACGTGAAGGGGGTGCGACGCAGAAGACGCTCATCGACGATCTGCCGCTGTTCTCGGCCACGCCCAGCCCTCCGCCTGCCCCGGTACGGGAATCCGCCGTCGAAAAACTCGTCGAGGAAATCCTGCCCGATGAGCTGAGCCCGCGCGAGGCGCTTGACCTGATCTATAAATTGAAAGAGGCGGCCAGATCCTGACCGCCCCACATTCAATTCATGTCACCGTGGTGGGATGAATCCCACCTTACTTGGGTGTGGAAGATACGCCGACCTGTGCGGGCCGCAGCAACCGGTCATGCAGCATGAAACCCTCTGCCGCGACCTGAATGATATCGCCCGCCTTGGTATCCGGTACGGGGGCCTCGAACATCGCCTGATGCAGCTTGGGGTCGAACCGGTCGCCGACCTGGGGCGCGATGGGTTCGATCCCGTGCTTCTTGAAGACCGACAGAAGCTCGCGCATGGTCAGCTCGATCCCCTCCAGCAGCGGCCCGGAAATTGTGCGCTGCTCCTCGGTTGCGGCCTCAAGGGCGCGTTTCATATTGTCATGAACCGACAGCATGTCGCGCGCCAGCTTGGAGCCACCGTAGTTTTCCGCCTCGCGGCGATCCTTGTCTGACCGCTTGCGGGCATTTTCCGCATCAGCGAGCGCGCGCATGAAACGGTCCCTGTATTGGTCCCGCTCGGCAACCAGCTCTTCGATCGCCAAATCACCTTCGTCTATTTCTTCGATCTCGCTAGCATAGGCTTCCGCTTCTGCCGTCTCGGGATCATCCAGAAAATTGTCTTCTCTCGGGTCTGCCATTTTCCACCTCTAACTCCGGTCGGAAATCAGTTTCCCGACCAGTTGCGCCGTATAATTCACGATCGGCACAATGCGTCCATAATTCAGACGCGTCGGGCCAATTACACCCACTGCGCCGATGATCTTTCGATCCGAGTTCATATATGGGGAAACCACCAAAGAGGAACCCGAAAGTGAGAAAAGTTTGTTTTCCGACCCGATAAAAATGCGCACACCGTCGCCATCTTCGGCAAGTTCCAGGAAATCCGCGATATCCCGCTTCCGCTCGAGGTCATCGAAAAGTGTGCGGATCCGATCAAGGTCCTCTACCTCGCCCCGATCCGTGAGAAGATTCGCCCTGCCCCGCACGATCAGCCGCTCGGGGTGATCCTCTCCTCCCTCCCAGATGACCAGCCCGCTTTCCACAAGCTCGGCGGCCAGCACGTCAATTTCCTGCCTGCGATACGCCATCTCTTTCTTGATGGTGTGCTGCAATTCGCTGAGTGTCTTGCCCTCGATCAGCGAGTTCAGAAAATTCGCCGCCTCGCGCATCGAGCTGGGTGTTTGTCCGGGCGGCGGTGAAAACAGCCGGTTTTCAACATGGCCATCCGAGAAAACCAGCACGGCCAATGCCCTGTCGGGGGCCAGCGAGACAAATTCGATGTGGCGGATCGGCGCCTCATGCTTGGGCGCCAGCACGAGAGACGCGCCATGGGTGACCCCGGACAAGGCCGAGCCGACACGGTCCAGCATCCCGGCGACATCGTCTGCGTTGCGCCCCATCGTCGCGTCGATCTGCGCGCGGTCGTCATCGTCGGGGTTTCCGACCTCAAGCAACCCGTCGACGAACATACGCAGACCCAACTGCGTCGGCACCCGGCCGGCGCTGACATGCGGGCTGTCGAGCAGGCCGAGATACTCGAGATCCTGCATCACATTGCGGATTGTCGCCGCGCTTACCTTTTCGCTGAAGTCGCGGGTCAAGGTGCGGGAGCCAACAGGATCCCCATTGGCAAGATAGCCCTCAACCACCCGGCGAAAGACTTCGCGCGAGCGTTCGTTCATTTCCTGCAATAGCGATGATGCGTCTGTCATAACACTACATTAAGGGTGCGGGGGTTGCATCCGCAAGGGATCGGACGCTATGCCCAAAGTCAAATCATGATAAGGAATACAAAAATGCGCCCATCCGGTCGGAAACTGGACGAAATGCGGAACGTGACTGTTGAAGTCGGATTCACCAAACACGCCGAGGGCTCTGCCCTGATCAAGATGGGCGACACGCATGTGCTATGCACCGCCACCATCGAAGACCGCGTGCCGCCGTTCATCAAGGGGTCGGGCCTGGGCTGGGTGACCGCAGAATACGGGATGCTGCCCCGCGCCACGAATACACGGATGCGGCGCGAGGCGGCATCGGGCAAGCAAGGCGGTCGCACGGTTGAAATCCAGCGGCTCATCGGGCGCAGCCTGCGGGCGGGCGTGGACCGTGTCGCCTTGGGCGAGCGTCAGATCACTGTTGACTGCGATGTGCTTCAGGCCGACGGCGGTACCCGCTGTGCCTCGATCACCGGCGGCTGGATCGCGCTGCGCCTTGCGGTGAACAAGCTGATGAAGGCTGGCGATGTCATTTCCGATCCGCTGGTCGATCCCGTCGCGGCGGTCAGCTGTGGCATCTACGCGGGCCAGCCGCTGCTGGACCTCGACTATCCCGAGGATTCCGAAGCCGGCGTCGATGGCAACTTCATCATGACGCAAAGCGGTCAGATGATCGAAACGCAGATGAGTGCCGAAGGAGCGACCTATTCCCGCGCGCAGATGAACGAGCTGCTTGATCTTGCGGAGAAAGGGATCGGAGAACTGACGGCCATCCAGAAAGCCGCCTGCGCATGAGCCGTAAGTTCGAAGGCGACCGCATCCTGATTGCCACGCACAACGCGGGCAAGCTCGAAGAGATGAACGCGCTGTTTGCGCCTAGGGGCATCAGCGTGGTCGGCGCAAAAGAGCTGAACCTGCCGGAGCCGGAAGAGACCGAGGATACCTTTGTCGGCAACGCCCGGATCAAGGCGCATGCGGCAGCCCGGGCAACCGGCCTGCCTGCGCTGGCCGATGACAGCGGCATTCAGGTTGCCGCGCTGGGCAACGCGCCGGGTGTCTATACCGCCGATTGGGCCGAAACGCCCGATGGGCGCGACTTTGTCATGGCAATGAAAAAGACCCATGATCTGCTGGAACGCGCCGAGGCCCCTCACCCACGCGCGGCACGGTTCTGTGCGACGCTGGTGCTGGCATGGCCCGATGGGCATGACGAGGTTGTCGAGGGCTTTGTCGACGGGACATTTGTCTGGCCGATGCGGGGCGAAACCGGGCATGGCTACGATCCCATCTTTCAGCCACTGGGCGATGTCCGCACCTTTGCAGAAATGCCCCAAGAGGAAAAGAACGCGATCAGCCACCGCGCCGACGCGTTCCGCAAACTGCTGGCGAAATGCTTTGACTGAAGACTGGCGGAACGGCGGGTTCGGGATCTATATCCACTGGCCGTTCTGCGAGGCGAAGTGCCCCTATTGCGATTTCAACAGCCACGTGTCGCGCAGCATCGATCAGGCGGCATGGAAGTCTGCGTATCTTTCTGAACTGAAACGCTACGCGGCGCTGACCCCCGGCCGCACGGTGACGTCCGTGTTCTTCGGCGGCGGAACACCCAGCCTGATGGACCC
>JBFFQZ010000221.1:0-5278 GCA_041573235.1 Sulfitobacter sp.
CCGGCGGAAATGAGCAAACCTGGCGCCATCCCGGTCGCAGTGCCTCAGCCGGGTCCGATCATGTAGCAGCTGACGCTGCGCGCCTTGAGCCTGCGGCAGGCAAGGTCGGCGGTCTCGCGCGTCATGCCCAGGAAGTTTGCATCGAACCCCTGTGGTTTGCGGATGACCTTGCGCAGGGTGCCGTCAAGCGTCGCCATCTCGGACAGCGCGGTTTGCAGCAACATCTTTTCGGCGGCATGGCGGCTGGGATAACGGCCGATATTCACGCCCCAATGGCGCCCGCCCGAGGTCGAAAGCCGCGTGACCACCTCTTGCGGGGCGGTGGAGGTGATCCTGTCGGGCTGAGCGCCGATGACGACAAGGCCACGGGGCCGCAGCGCGGGGCGGATCGACGCAGCGGCGGCACCGATCGAGGCAAGAATGACGTTGGGTTTCGGTGCGGCAGCGGGGGCAGGTGCCGTTACGGCTTCGGCCACGGCGGCATCGATGGCGGTGCTGAGGATGTCCGAAGTGGGCGCCGCGGCGACCTGTACCGGCGCGGGTGCATTTGGCCGCAAGACCGGGCGTTTGGATGATTTGACCGCACCCACCAGGCGGATCGTCTTGCCCTTGGCGCCAGAGGCGGATTCGGCGATATAGGCGGGGGCCTCTGGTTTGCGGATCGGCGCGCGCGACGGCGCGCGACGGAAGCCGAGATCCATCAGTTCGGCCACCTTGGCATTGCGCGAGGTGGTGGATTTACCACCGAAAACGGTGACGATGATCCGCTCGCTGCCGCGCTCGGCCGAGGCGGTAAGATTGAAGCCCGCGGCACGGGTATATCCCGTCTTGATCCCGTCGGCGCCCTTGTAGGCGTTCAGGAAGCGGCGGTTGGTATGCGCGACCTTGCGCACGCCCGCGTCGGCGGTGATGCGTGAGAACAGGTTGTAGTACTGCGGATAGTCATACAGCAGATGCCGCCCCATCACGGTCATGTCATGGGCGGTCGACAGATGCCCGGCCTCGGTCAGGCCGTGGGCGTTCTTGAAGGTAGTGCGGGTCATGCCAAGCTGCTTGGCGGTGCGGTTCATCCGCCGGGCGAATTTGGCCTCGGATCCGGAAATGGCCTCGCCGATGGCGGTGGCGGCGTCATTTGCGGATTTCACGGCGGCGGCGCGGATCAGATAACGCAAGGCGATGCGCTGGCCGGACTTGAGCCCGAGTTTGCTGGGCGGCTCGGACGCGGCGTGTTTGGAAATCAGCACCTTGGTATCCAGTGACAGCTCGCCCCGCTCTACGGCCTGGAACGCGATGTAGAGCGTCATCATCTTGGTCAGGGAGGCCGGATGCAGCCGGGTCTGTGCATTGCTGGAGTGTAGCACTTCGCCGGTTCGCGCGTCGATCACATGGGCCGCATAGGGCGCCGCGACCGCACTGATCGGAACCAGAACCAAAAGCCAGATCGCCGCCAGAACGAATAGCCCGAAACGGGCCGGCTGAATGCGCCGCACCTTCATGATAATCTGCCTTTTTCTGCCTCTGACCCCCGATTTTTCGGGTGGCCGTATTATTGATTAGGCTGAAAATAGCACGATTTTTCCTGTCGGTATAGACTGTTTACAAAAGGGAATTTACCGATCTGCGGCGCTGGTGGCTGCCACATATGCGCATGGTTGATAGAGCAAGTACCAGACCGGCGATTGTGGCGGAAATGTGTCGAGATCGCGGCGGAATCTGGTCGTCGTGTTGGGCCCTCCCTGATGCGCGATTCAAGTGGTCTTTGTCGAGGCGTAGTGACGGCTGAGAAACTCCAGCTCGATGCCCAGGATCGCCGGAGGGATCTGCGGTGCAAGTGCGGCCTGCAACTTTTCCAGAAGCGCCTGCATGAAGGCGTCGTCGCGGTGCGGCTTGTTGAGCATTTTCAGACGGAGCAGGACATGGGTGTGATGGCTGTCCGTGATGCGGTGCGCGCGGCCCTTGCAGGCGCCCGACGTATCGTCATGCGCGGCGATGACCGCCTCGACCTGTGCCAGAATGGCGCGCGCATCCAGCGCAAGCTCGGCGGAATAGTACATGTCGGCCTGGGGCATCTCAGTCTCCTGTGGTGAGGGTATCGACCAGCGCGGGAAGCGCGGAAAGGTCTGGAATATCGTGAAAGCGGGGATGGTCAGGTGGCTCTGCGTGTTCGATTGCCCACGTTTGGCCATGAGGCACGAAGACGCCCCAGCCACCGGCGCCGATCATCGGGATTACGTCCGAGGCCATCGAATTGCCGACCATCAGCCCCTGATCCGCGCCGGTGCCATATTGCGCAAAGATGCGCGCGTAGGTGTCCGGGGTCTTGTCCGAGACGATCTCGACCCCGTCGAACAGGCCGCGCAGGCCAGATTGGGCCAGTTTGCGTTCCTGATCCAGCAGATCGCCCTTGGTGATGACTACGACCTTGTGGCTGTGGCGCAGCGTCTCGACGGTTTCGGCGGCGTGCGGCAGCAGTTCCACCGCGTGGCTGAGCATGTCGCGGCCCGCGTCGAGAAGCTGTTGAATGACGTCTGCGGGCACACGGCCGTCGGTCACCTCGATGGCGGTTTCGACCATCGACAGGGTGAAGCCTTTGATCCCGAAGCCATAGTGCGGCAAATTGCGACGCTCCGCCTCGAGAAGTCGGGCCATCAGGGTGTCGCGATCCGTATGATCGTTCAAAAGCTCGGCAAAATGTGCTTGCGTCAGCGCGAAGAAACGCTCGTTGTGCCAAAGCGTATCGTCGGCATCGAAGCCGATTGTCGTCAGTGCGGTGGACATATCCCGGTGGTTGCTCTTTTCTAAATAGGGTTTGTCGTTATATAGACGGACATAGGGGCCACTGAAAACGATATAACCGCAGGAGCAGAAATGCACCTTGATCCGATCATGATGGCAGGACCGCAGGACGGCGACGACACCGAGCTGCTGACCAAGGTCAAGCCAAAGACAAAGCGGCCACCTTTGTACAAGGTGCTGCTGCTAAATGATGATTTCACGCCGATGGAATTCGTCGTGCATGTGTTGGAGCGTTTTTTCGGTCTCAACCATGCGCAGGCGTTCGAGATAATGCTGACCGTACACAAGAAGGGGCTGGCCGTGGTCGGTGTGTTCAGCCACGAAATCGCGGAGACGAAAGTGGCGCAGGTGATGGATTTCGCCCGCCGCCATCAGCATCCGCTGCAATGTACCATGGAAAAAGAAGAGTAGATGCTCGACAAACGATTGCCGCTGGCGCTGGACAGCGGTCTGGTCTGGCCCGCCGAGGGCCGGATTGCCGTGTTCGGTCCGACCGCCGAAACAGACCTGAATGACATCCCCAGGGACCGGGTACAGGTGATAAACGGGTTTCGCCCGACCCATGACGTGTGGGCCGAACGTGGCTATGACGTGTCGGTCACCGGCGACGAGCGCTATGCCGCGACGCTTGTCTGCCTGCCGCGCGCCAAGACAGAAGCACGCGCGCTGATCGCCCGGGCCTGCGCGGCCAGCGATGGCGTCGTTGTCATCGATGGGCAGAAAACGGACGGGATCGAGGGTATCCTGAAGGCGATGAAGGCGCGGGTGACGGTCCACGGCCCCGTTACCAAAGCACATGGCAAGCTGTTCTGGATGGATGCGCCAGCCTCTGATTGTTTTGCCGACTGGGCCGAGGGGCCAACACAGACAGAAGGTGGTTTCTGGACCGCGCCGGGCGTGTTTTCCGCCGATGGGGTGGATCTGGCCTCGGCGCTGCTGGTCGATGCGCTGCCGAAGAAGCTTGGCGCGCAGGTCGCGGACCTCGGGGCGGGCTGGGGGTTCCTGGCGGCGCATGCGCTGACCCGCGAGGGTGTCGAAGCCGTCCACCTGATCGAGGCGAACCATATGGCGCTGGAATGCGCGCGGCGCAACGTCACGGACGAGCGCGCCCAATTCCACTGGGCCGATGCCACCGTTTGGTCGCCCGAGCACAAGCTGGACACCATCCTGATGAACCCACCCTTTCATCAGGGGCGCGCGGCAGAGCCGCAGATCGGGCAGGCCTTCGTGGCGGCGGCGGCGCGGTTGCTGTCGGGTCATGGTGATCTTTGGATGGTGGCGAATCGCCATTTGCCCTATGAGGAAGAGCTGAAAACCCGGTTTGCCATGGTCGAAGAGATCGGTGGAGACGCACGGTTCAAGCTGTTCCATGCCGCGCGGCCCCTGCGCAAGCGCCGCTAACCCTGTCAAAGGACGTTCGATGTCATTCTCCATTTCCGGCAAGACAGCCATCGTCACGGGGGCGGCCAACGGGATCGGCCTGTCGATTGCACGCGTATTTGCCGACAAGGGCGCCAATGTGATGTGCGCCGACATGGACGAAAAAAGGCTGATCGAAGAGCTTGGAGAGGCCCGAGATGAGGGCAACATCCGCTTTTTCGCGGGTGACCTGCGCCAGCGGCTGACCATCGCCAACCTCGTGTCGGCCACCATCGACGCCTTCGATCAGGTGGATATTCTGGTCAATGCCTCGCGGCAGGTGATGCCAACCGCCGCGCTGGATGTCGAAGACAACTCAGTCGAGACGCTGCTGGAGCAGAACCTGATGACGTCGCTGCGGCTGACACAACAGGTCGCGCGCCGGATGATCAAACAGGCCGAAAAACAGCCCGAGGGGCAGGTAGGGTCGATCATAAACCTCAGCTCGATCGCGGCGCATCACACGCAACCGGACCTGATGGCCTATTCCATCGCGTCGGCGGCGCTGGACCAGATGACGCGGTCGATGGCGCTGACGCTGGCGCCGCACCGGATCAGGGTCAATGCAGTTGCCTTCGGATCGGTCATGTCGGCGTCACTTAAGGCTTCGGTCGCCGAGAACCGCGAGTGGCGCGACGACATCCGCAATCACACACCGCTGGGCCGGATCGCCGCGCCCGGAGAACTGGCGGAAGCGGTGCAGTTTCTGGCCGCCGACAGTTCAAGCTTCATGACCGGAGAGATCATGGTTGTGGATGGCGGACGCTCGTTGCTGGACGCGGTCACCGCACCCGCACACTAGGCGCGCGATGTGGCGTATTTTCGCACCGCAAGCAGCGGCGCCTCTCTGTTCATTCGCTTCGGACCCAGTATTAAGGATGTCGGAATTACCGCACGGAAGGCCTGACCATGACGACCACTTTCGAGACTGAAAAAGCCCGCGCTGCCGAATGGTTCCGCCACTTGCGAGACGAAATCGTCGAGTCGTTCGAGGCGCTGGAAGACGGGCACGCCGAGGGGCCGCTGGCCGATATGGCGCCGGGCCGTTTCGAGGTCACCGAGA
>JBFFQZ010000222.1:0-5258 GCA_041573235.1 Sulfitobacter sp.
GCCCAGCCCGGTGTCGGGGGCCGCGATGTTGCACACGCTCATCCAGCGCGGGTGGGTGCGGATGCGTATCGCCTCGATCCGGGCGGGGTCGATGTCGACGCCCTGAAGCGCCTCAAGCATCGCGTGCAGCCCGTGGCAGCAGGCGTGGAACTTGTGGCTGATGCTGCTGATCTGCCACTCCTTGCGGGGCAGCCGCACCTCGGCCGCGGCGCCGTGGTGCGTGGGCCCAAAGCCCAGCGGACCGGCAAGCCCGTCGGCGGATGCGGTCATGCCCGCCTGCGCCCAGAGCGCCGCCTCGACGCCCGTGCGTGCGGCGAGGCCCGCATTCAGCGGCTTGGCCATGGTGCCGAACTGCGCCTTGATCCCAGACGCCATGCTGGCGCACAGGCCAAGCGCGTGGCGGATCTGGTCCTTGTCGAGCTGCATGAGCCGCGCGGCGGCCAGCGTGGCGCCGAAGGCACCGGCCGTGGCGGTCTGGTGATAGCCGACCTGGTAGTGATCGCGCCCCAGCCAGAGGCCCACGAGAATCGACGCCTCGACCCCGACCGTCGCGGCATCCACAGCATCGGTCAGCGGCGTTTCCAGTGTCTGGGCCAATGCCATGACACAGGGCAGCACCGCCACGGACGGATGGCCGATATGCGCGAAATGGGTGTCGTCATAGTCGAGCGCATGGCTCAGCGTGCCGTTGACCAGCGCAGCCGTCGCCGCCCCTGTCGCACCGCCGCCAAAGACGTGCGCGGGGCCGTCCTCGACCATCTGGGCACGTTTGAAGCCCGCGAATTCAGGCTCTGCCGCGCCGGCGATCCCACAGGCGGCCCAGTCGAACAGCGACAGGCGCATCATCGCCGCGGCGGCCTCGGGCACGTCGGTGCCCGTGAATTTGATCAATTGTCCGGTAATGTCCATGGCGGTCTCCCCTGTCGCTGGGGATCACCCATAAAGCGCCTGCGCGCGCTTCTCAAACGCTTTGACCACACGCTGCATCGCCTCGTTGAAGACAACGCCGATGATGCGTTGCAGGATCGCGTTCTTGAATTCGAAATCCACGTAGAAGGACACCTCGCAGCCGCCGTCCACATCCGCAAAGCTCCAGTTCGAGCGCATGAATTTGAACGGGCCGTCAAGGTATTCGGTGTCGATCTTCATATCCTCGGGCCACAGCACGACGCGGCTGGTGAAGCGTTCGCGAAACACCTTGAAGGAAATCACCAGATCCGCCTCCATCACCCGGTGATCGCCGCGGTCCTCGTTGGTGCGGATTCGCGCCGCGGCCGTCCAGGGCAGGAATTTCGGATAGCTTTGCACGTCAGCGACAAGCTCGTACATCTGCTGTGCCGTGTAGGGCAGCCTGCGGGTCTCTGAGTGGGTGGGCATTGATTTCCTGAGCTCTTGTGCGTAGCGCTCTATCAAAGGCAGCCCGGCTGCACAATCAAGAGGTGGTCATGCCCACGCGTCCTTATGTCATAGACGAAATGATCTCGGCCAAGGCGATCGCCGCGCGGATCGAACAGATGTGCCGCGAGATCCAAAGCGAATTCGCCGATACCGACAAGCTCGTGGTGGTCGGTCTGTTGCGCGGCTCGTTCGTGTTCATCGCCGATCTGGTGCGCGAGCTGCATCTGCCGATCGAAGTCGATTTCCTGGAGGCATCAAGCTATGGCGACGAGATGAAAAGCAGCCGCGAGGTGCGCATTCTCAAGGACCTGCGTAGCGGGATCGAGGGGCGTGACGTGCTGGTGGTCGAAGATATCGTGGACACCGGCCACACGCTGTTTCACGTCACCGGGATGCTCAAGGCGCGACAACCCGCGCGGCTGAAGACGGCGGCGCTGCTGGACAAACCGTCGCGCCGCGAGGTCGATCTGCGCGCCGACTACACCGGGTTCGAGATCCCCGATGAATTCGTCGTGGGCTATGGCATCGACTTTGCCCAACGCAACCGTAACCTGCCCTACATCGGCAAGGTGAGGTTCACCGACGACGACTGAGGCCCGCCGGTGCAATATGTCACCGATCCGGCGTGCGCCTTGCGTGTCCGCCCAGATCAGGAGACACTGTGCCATGCTTGACCCTCGTCACCTGATGCGCGCCAAACGCTGGGCGCAGAACCCGCCGTCGGCAAAGCGGGTGAAGCTGGTGTTCGCGGCCATTGCCATCGCGCTGGCCATCGTGGCGCTGGAGCATTTCGGCATCTGGCCCGAGTGGGCCAAGGCCGAGCGGGTGCCGCGCAGGTTCTGACGGCTCGACCGCTCCGCGGTTTCACGGAAAAGTCATCAGCGTTTCGCCGACATGTGATAGGATCGGATCATCTGATTGGGAGGATCCGATGACTGGTCTCAAGACATCCATTCTGGCCGTGTCCGCTTTGGCAGCGCTTGTTGCGACAACGACGATTGCCATCGGCGAAGATGACGCCCCGCCCGCAGTCAAGGCACGCAAGGCGCAGATGCAGATCATCGCCTATCACACCGGCCTGCTGGGGGCGATTGCCAAGGGCGAGGCCCCCCACGACCAGGCCATCGTGGACGTGGCGGCGCGCAACGTGGCCCGTATGGCGATGATCGAACGGACGACGCTGTGGTTGGAGGGCACTGAACAGGGGGCGGTCAAAGGCTCGCGCGCGAAGGCCGAAATCTGGAGCGATCCGGACGGTTTCGCCGCAAAGTTCGATGCGCTCGAAAAGGCCGCGACCGGGTTGGTGGGGGCCGCTGATGCGGCGGCTGTCGGGGCGGGCATGGGCGCTCTGGGCGGGGCCTGCAAGGGCTGCCACGAAGGCTACCGCGGCCCCAAGAACTGACCCTTGAAGCGGTTTCTGACAACGCTTGTGGCCTGCGCCGTGATCGTCGCGGGGGCTGCTTGGGTCCTGTCACGACCTGATCCGATCATGCCGGACTATGCCGCCGGGCACGTGCCGGACGCGCAGAACGGTGCGCTGGTCTTTGCGGCGGCGGGGTGTGCGTCATGCCATGCGGGGGTGGAAGCGGATGACAAGCGGGTGCTGTCGGGGGGGCATGCCTTTGTCAGCCCGTTCGGCACGTTTTACGCGCCCAACATCTCGCCGGGACCGCAGGGTATCGGGGGGTGGTCCCTGCCCGAGTTCGCGCGCGCCGTCACGCGCGGCGTGTCGCCGGACGGGCGGCATTATTATCCGGCGTTTCCGTATACGTCCTACATTCACATGACCGAGAGCGATGTCGCGGATCTTTATGCCCACATGGGCGGCCTGCCTGTGTCCGATCAGGCCAGCACGCCGCATGACGTGGGGTTTCCGCTCAACATTCGGCGTGGCCTCGGGCTGTGGAAGCTGCTGTATTTGAAGGACGATTTCGTTATGGCGGGCCCATTGCCGACACAGTTGGCGCGGGGGCGCTACCTTGTCGAGGGGCCGGGGCATTGCGCGGAATGCCACACGCCGCGCACCGCGATTGGCGGGCTGCAGCGAGCGCGCTGGCTGACCGGGGCGCCCAACCCGTCGGGCAAGGGCACGATACCGGCGATCACGGCAGGTCACCTCGGGTGGTCCGAGGGCGATCTGGTTGCCTATTTCACCTCGGGCCTGACGCCGGAGTACGACAGCGTTGGTGGGACGATGGCGGCTGTGGTCGACAACCTTGCGCAGCTGTCAGACAGCGACCGGGCGGCAATCGCGGCTTATCTCCTGGCCCTGCCCTGACGCAACTGTCGGCGGTGCAGGAGCCCTGCACCTTACCATTCCGTCTGTGCGGAATGGCGGTGACGCTCGCGTTCGGCGGGTAAGGTGGGCGTGTCGCCCACCATCGCTTCAGGCGATGCCGAGCTTCTTGTTGCGCGCAAGCCGGAGCCGGGCGAAATCATCGCCCGCGTGATAGCTGGAGCGGGTCAGCGGCGTGGCCGAGACCATCAGGAACCCCTTGCCATAGGCCGCTTTTTCGTAGGCCGCGAATTCATCGGGATGCACAAAGCGGTCCACCCGGTGGTGTTTCGGCGTTGGCTGCAGGTACTGCCCGATGGTGAGAAAGTCGATGTCCGCGGCCCGCATGTCCTCCATCACCTGCAGGACCGCCTGACGATCCTCGCCCAGTCCAACCATGATTCCGGATTTCGTGAACATCGACGGATCAAGTTCCTTGACCCGCTGCAGCAGACGCAGGGAATGAAAGTAACGTGCTCCGGGGCGGACCTCGGGGTAGAGGCCCGGCACAGTTTCAAGGTTGTGGTTGAAGACATCCGGGCGCGCTTCGACAACCTTTTCCAGCGCCTCGGGGGCGCATTTGATGAAGTCGGGGGTCAGGATCTCGATCGTGGTATCCGGCGAGCGATGGCGAATCGCGCGAATCGTCTGGGCGAAATGCTCCGCGCCGCCGTCCTCGACATCGTCGCGGTCAACAGAGGTGATCACCACATGGTTGAGTCCCAGCTTCTGGACCGCATCCGCCACACGCCCCGGCTCGAACGCGTCGAGCGCCTCTGGTGGTTTGCCCGTCGCGATGTTGCAGAAGGTGCAGGCGCGTGTGCACACTTCTCCCATAATCATCATCGTTGCGTGCCCCTGCGACCAGCATTCCCCGACATTGGGGCAGCCCGCCTCTTCGCAGACGGTGACAAGCTTGTTCTCGCGCATGATGCGCGCGGTCTCGGAATATCCTGCGCCGCCGGGTGCCTTGACGCGAATCCAGTCTGGTTTGCGGGGCTGCGGATTGTCCGGACGGCGCGCTTTTTCAGGGTGACGCTGTTGGGGGATCTTCAGATCGCGCATGGGAACCTCGCTTGGCTTCATGGGCTATATCTAACACGCTGCGCGACAAGTGAAACCCCGTGGTCGCGCAATGCTGCCATGCGGCCTGCGCTCAAACGTGAAAATGGCGCAGCCGGGAGGGAATTGCGCCAGATCCTGCCTGCGAACAGGGGTGCGGGTGCTAGCCGATCAGCGCACCGCCCCCATCTGAATTCTCATCGTAGTGCCGTTTGAGCCGCATCAATGCGATGCGCAGCACGATCTTGCCCGACCGCGCCGACCAACCAAGCCTCTTTTCGGCCGTTTCCAACCCCTCGAGGTAGCAACAGCACCGCAATCCGATGTCTGACAGTCCCGGACCGAGGTCCTGCATTGCGCTGAGCACGCGTTCCTGCGCCGCCTGCACCGCCGCCGAACCCCCTTCGCGCAGCAGCTGACCGTTCGCGGCATGGGTGCGCAGGAATTCTTCCCAGTTCTGCGCGGCCGTGGCACCCAGCTGTGCCATCTCGAAATCCTCGCGCAGACGCTCGCCCGCATGCAC
>JBFFQZ010000223.1:0-5255 GCA_041573235.1 Sulfitobacter sp.
CGGGCTGCACCGGGCACGCCGGTGTGCCGGGTCATTGGATGCGACACGGGGGCGGGCACTGGCACGATCCGGGGTCTTGTGTCGGCGCGCTGACGCCACAGCCATGCGAAGACTGTGATACGGATGTCGGGCGCGGCTTGCCGGATTATCCGGGCTGCTGACAACGCTATGATGCAACCGCAAAACCGGGGCAGGGCAGTGCAGACAGGCAATGGGTTGCCAGACTATGCGTGCGATGGGGCGCGGCTGTCGCTGCGCGGCACGCTGCTGATCGAAAACATCGAGGCATGGGCCCGCACCATCGAGGATGAAACGCTGCGCGGCTTGCGCGGCATCGACATCACGGAGGTGAGCCAGATGGACACCGCCGGCGCGTGGTTTCTGATCAACTGCCAGCAGCGCGCCGGGTTGCGCGGCGACGTGCCGACCCTCGAAGGGGCGACGCCGGTGCAGGCGCAGCTGATAGAAACCGTTCGCCGCAACCTGCCCCCGGACGGAGAGCGGCTTGCCCGCCATCCGTCGGCGGCGGATCTGCTTGAGACCTTTGGCCGCCGCGTGGCTCGGGGCGGGCGTATGGCGGTCGAACTGGTATCCTTCCTTGGGCAGGTCATGGGGACATTGGCGAGTTTCGTGGTCCATCCGCGCAGGCTGCGGCTGACGTCACTGGTGCACCATTGCCAGGAAACCGGGCTGAACGCGGTGCCGATCGTGGCCCTCATGGCCTTTCTGATCGGTGTTGTGCTGGCGTTTCAGGGTGCGTCCCAGCTGCGGCAATTCGGTGCCGAAGTTTTTGTGGTCGACCTGATCGCGATCTCCATCCTGCGCGAACTGGGCATCCTGCTGACCGCGATCATCGTCGCGGGCCGGTCTGGTGCGGCCTTTACCGCGGCGGTCGGCGCCATGAAGATGCGCGAAGAGATTGACGCGCTGCGCACCCTTGGCCTTGACCCCGTGACGATCCTCGTGGTGCCGCGGGTGCTGGCTCTGATGCTGATGTTGCCCGCGCTGGGGCTGGTTGCCGATATCTCGGGGTTGATTGGCGGTGCGTTGATGTCATGGATCGAACTGGGCGTGTCACCGGCCGTTTTTCAGACGCGTCTGGTGTCGAACACCGATGTCTGGCATTTTGCCGTGGGCATGATCAAGGCGCCGTTCTTTGCGCTGATCATTGGCATAATCGGCTGCTATCAGGGCATGATGGTGGGCGGCAACGCGGAATCGCTGGGTCGTCTGACGTCGGCCTCGGTGGTGCTGTCGATTTTCATGGTGATCGTGATGGATGCGCTGTTTTCGGTCTTTTTCGCGCTGGTGGGGGTCTGATGTCCGATCCTGAGCCCCCGATCATCAGCGTGCGTGGACTGGTCACGCGCTTCGGGACGCATACGGTCCATGACGGGCTGGACCTTGATGTGCGCCGGGGCGAGATCATCGGTGTGGTCGGCGGCTCGGGCACCGGAAAATCAGTGCTGCTGCGGGCCATCGTCGGCCTGTTGAAGCCTGATGCCGGCCAGATCGAGGTTTTCGGCCAGAGCGTGCGCGGCACCTCGGACGCCGAATACCGCAACCTGCGCCGCCGCTGGGGGGTGATGTTTCAGGATGGCGCGCTGTTCTCTTCCTTGAGCGTGCGCCAGAATGTCGAGGCGCCTATGCGTGAACAGCTTGATTTGCCCGACGCGCTGCGCGTCACACTGGCGGGCATCAAGGTACGCATGGTCGGCCTGCCTGAAGACGCGATGATCAAGTATCCATCAGAGCTGTCGGGTGGCATGCGCAAACGGGCGGGTTTCGCCCGCGCCATCGCACTGGACCCCGAAATCGTTTTCCTCGATGAGCCGACGGCCGGGCTTGACCCGATCGGTGCCGCGGCCTTCGATATACTCATCAAGCAGCTTCAGGCGGCGCTGGGACTGACGGTGTTCCTGGTGACCCATGATCTCGACAGTCTGCACGCAATCTGCGACAGGGTGGCGGTACTGGCGGACCGGCGCGTTCTTGCGGTGGGCACGATGCAGGACATGCTTGAGGTCGAACATCCTTGGGTGCAGTCTTATTTTCACGGCCCGCGCGCCCGGGCGGCGACGGCGACCGCCAAATCAGATACCAAAGGGGCACCCTGATGGAGACCCGCGCGAATTTCATCCTGATCGGCGCGTTCACGCTGTTTGCGATCCTTGGCACGCTGGGGTTTTTCATCTGGCTGGCGAGCGTACAGATCAACCGCAACTATGCCACCTATGGCATTCTGTTTGACGACGTGTCGGGGTTGGATCCGTCTGGTGATGTGCTGTTCAATGGGATTTCGGTGGGCACTGTCATCGGTCTGCAGATCCATGACCAGGACCCGTCGAAGGTGTTTACGACCATCGAAATCGACAGCACCACGCCCGTACGTTCCGATACCGTCGCGCAGCGTCAGGCGCAGGGCGTGACCGGCGTCGCGTATATCTCGCTGTCGGGGGGGACGCCCCAGGCGCCCGCCCTGGTTGCCGAAGACGGTGGCCTGCCGATCATTCCCTCGCGGCGTTCCACGGTCCAGACACTGGTCGAGGACGCGCCGGATCTGCTGCACGAAGCCACCCGCCTGCTGGAACAGTTTCAGAAGCTCACGAACTCCGAAAACCAGGTGTATGTGCGCAACATCCTGCGCAATCTTGACACATCGTCCGACCGGCTTGATCAGGCGCTGGATGACTTTTCACAGATCAGCGGCACCGTGCGCGACGCGACAGGACAGATCACGCGGTTCACCGACCGGCTCGACAGTATCGCGGCCAACGCGGATGAAACCTTTGGCGCGGCCACGCGCGCGTTCGACAGCGCGGACGCCGCGATCAAATCCACCCAGCCCGCCATCGACAGCGCGGCTTCGACGCTTGCGCAGACGCAATCGCTGATCCGCGATGAGGTGCCGCAGATCCTTGCACAGATATCGGATGCGGTAACCGGGTTCAGCGCGGCGACCACCAATTTGCAGGACCGGACACTTGCGACACTGGACAGTTTCGCACCCACCGCAGGGCTGCTGACCGCGCGGCTGACCGAGCTGGAAACCACCTTGCTCGAAGCCAATACCGCCTTTGTTGCGGTGACCGAAGCCTCTGACAGCTTTGACAATCTTGTGGACGGCGACGGTACGTTGCTGGTGGCAGAGGCGCGCGATGTGCTTGTGGATGCCAAGGCGGCGCTGGCCACGATCAACGGCGTGATCCTGACCGATGTGCCGCAGATCATGGCCGACATTCGCGCAGGCGTGCGCACAGCGACCGCTGCGGTCGAAAAGGTCGCGGGTGATCTGACCGACATGACCGGGCGCTTCGATCCGATCGTCAACGATGCGCGGCAGGCGATGACCACGGCCAGCGCCCTGTTCGACCGCGCCCAGACCAGCCTGGACACGCTGGACGGCACGCTGACTAGCGCCGAGGCGGCCTTTGACGCAGCGAGCGCCGTGATGGACAGTGACATGCGCAGCGCTGCGAACCGGATCAGCGTTGCGGTCGAAAAGGTCGCGGCCGACATGCCCGGCCTCACCGCCGATCTGCGCGCGCTGATAGCGCGCAGCGACGCGGTGGTCGGTCAGATCCAGAGCACGGTGGCCTCCAGCGCACCGGCCATCGGTGATTTCACGCGCCGCGGCCTGCCGGAACTGGGCCGTCTGGCCGGAGAGGCGCGTGCACTTGTCAACACGCTGAGCGGACTTGCGCACCGCATCGAAAGGGACCCCGCGCGGTTCCTGCTGGATGGGCGCGTGCCCGATTACAGGAGGTAGCAGAATGCAGATGTCACGACTGTCACGCCGGGCGGCCCTGCTGGGGGCGGCGAGCCTTCTTGGCGGATGCGGTGCGGTCAGCGCGCTGAACAGCGCGGCGCGCCCGATGGACACTTTTGATCTGTTGCCGGTTCCCGCTACAGACCGGGGCGCGGCCCGACGAGGCGCCGTGCTGGTGGTGGCAATGCCCGACGCGCCCGCATCGCTTGCTACGGACCGCATTCTGGTCAAGCCGGACCGCGCGGCGATCACGTATCTGCCGGATGCCCGTTGGAGCGATGATCTGCCCTCCGTGATTCAGTCCCTGCTGATCCGCAGCATCTCTGGCGCGGGCCGCCTGGGCTATGTCGGGCGCACCGAAGGTGGGCCGGTGCCTGACACCGCGCTTCTTGTGCGTCTGGATACTTTTGGCGTTGATGTTCAGCCTGACGGAGCGTTTGACGTCTCGGTCGATATGTCGCTCACATTGCTGCGCGACCGTGACCAGCGCGTCATCGCCAGCCGCAGCTTTGCCGCCGTGGCGCCCGCAGCGGATGACAGCGCCGATACCGTGGTCGCCACGTTCCAAAACCTTCTGAACATCCTGCTTCCTGAAATGGCAGAATGGGCGATCCGACGCGCGTAGGTGGATGCAGGCACCTCGGTAACCGTTCGATTGTTGAAAGCCGACAGAACTGCCGCGATTGCGCTGGATAAGACACATTATGGTAATAGTCATGTCTATTTGCGGGACGTGAAACTGCGAACGGCTCGATTTGCTGTACAGCATGACGCGGACACAGAAGACCGTGGGCGTGCCATCCATTGAACCGGGCCTTTGGCAGTCCCGCTTCGACAAGCGCGATCTTTCAGCGAAATCAGCCCAAGGCTGGTGTCACGCTTTGGCCTCGCATTTCGGGCCGCAACAGGTTTAACCTGTATCCAGAGTATCATCGGCGTTGGGCAAGGATGCATTCGGTTGACCGCGAAAGAAACAAAGAGAAAGCTCGCTGCGATCGTGGCGACGGACGTTGTCGGGTGGTCCCGGCATATGGGCGTTGATGAAGCGGGCACTCTCGACCAACTCAAAAGCATCCGGCGCCAGATCGTCGATCCGGCAATCGATGAGTACGGCGGAAGAATTTTCAATACTGCCGGAGACAGCATTCTCATAGAATTTCCCAGCGCGGTCAACGCGGTGCGATTTTCCATTCACGTGCAAACGGAACTGTACGGGCGCGAGTCGGACGAAGGCCTGAATTTCCGTTTCGGTATCAATCTCGGCGATGTCATCATCGACGGAACGGACATATTCGGAGACGGCGTCAATCTTGCCGCCCGGCTGGAATCATCTGCGGACGTGGGTGGTATTGCCATTTCGGATTCAATTCACGAGCAGATCATCGGCAAGCTATCCGACAGGTTTCGCGATGCGGGACAGCATAACTTCAAGAACATCGACAGGCCGGTGAGGGTCTGGAAATGGGCGGCCGATCCCGCCGCGGCC
>JBFFQZ010000224.1:0-5235 GCA_041573235.1 Sulfitobacter sp.
GTTGCCTTCCTGGATGAGATCAAGGAATTGCAGCCCACGGTTGGTGTATTTCTTGGCGATCGAGATCACCAGACGCAGGTTCGCCTCGACCATTTCCTTCTTGGCCTGACGCGCCTCTTTTTCGCCCTTCTGGACCTGTTGGACGATCCGGCGGAACTCCGAAATGTCCAGACCGACGTATTGACCGACCTGCGCCATGTCCGACCGCAGCTCTTCAACCTTGTCCGACGACCGCTCGATGAACATCTGCCAGCCGCGGCCCGATTTCTCAGCCATCCGTTCCATCCATGACGGATCCAGCTCGTAGCCGCGATAGGCGTCCACAAATTCCTTGCGGTTGATGCGCGCCTGATCCGCGAGCTTCACCATCGCGCTGTCGATCTGCATGATCCGCCGGTTGATGCCGTAAAGCTGGTCGATCAGCGCTTCGATCCGGTTGTTGTGCAGATGCAGGTCATTGACCAGCAGCACGATCTCCGCCCGCAGTTTCTGATAGGTCGCCTCGTTCTTGTCCGAGAATGAATCATCCTCGTTCAGAGTGGCCGAAATCCGGCTGTCCTGCATTTCGCTCAGCTTGACGTAGTCGTCGGCAATCAGGTCCAGCGCTTCGAGCACCTGAGGCTTCAGCGCCGCTTCCATCGCTGCAAGCGACATGTTGGCCTGTTCGTCCTCATCGTCGTCGTCATCAGTCGTGATCGGATTGCCATCCGCGTCCAGTTCCTGCTTTTCTTCGGTCTTGACCTCTGACGCGCCACCTGCGGGAACCACCGGCGTGGTTTCCTCATCATCGCCCATCTGGTTGCCGAACGTCGCTTCCAGGTCGATCACATCGCGCAGCAGAATATCTTCGCTTAGCAATTCGTCACGCCAGATGGTGATCGCCTGAAACGTCAGCGGGCTTTCGCACAGACCCGCGATCATGGTGTTGCGTCCGGCCTCGATCCGCTTGGCGATCGCGATCTCGCCCTCGCGGCTCAGCAGTTCGACCGATCCCATTTCGCGCAGATACATCCGCACCGGATCGTCTGTCCGGTCCAGCTTCTCGGAAGAACCCGAACCCAGCGTGATCTCGCGGTTGCTCTCGGTGGTGGTGACCTCGGTCGAGCCCTTGCCCTCTTCCTCCTCGGCCTCCTCATCCTCGATGATGTTGATGCCCATCTCGCTGAGCATCGACATCACGTCCTCGATCTGCTCCGATCCGACTTGGTCGGGCGGCAGCACCGTGTTCAGCTGGTCGTAGGTGATATAGCCCTTCTCGCGGGCCTCGCCGATCATCTTCTTGACGGCCGCCTGGCTCATATCAAGAGAATGGCCCGCATCCTGATCGTCCGACTTGGCGTCTTCGTTGGTGTCTTTGGCAGCCATGCGTGCTCCTCTTGCGTCCCTGCGAATCACCCGTTGGCGATTCGGATTGCCGAATCATGCGGGTTTTGTGGTGATTCTTAAACCCGTAACCTTATTTTTCCGCCAATAGCGGACCTTGTGCCACGACACCCGTGCAAGTCCGGGACCAACCCGGGCGACATTGGCCAAAACTCATTTTCACGCAAGGACTTACCTGCCCTGCACCTGCGCGGCCACCGGTTTGCCCCGCGCCGCGAATTCAGCTGCGGCTCTTGCCGCCTTTGCTGAAGTCAATCTGGTCGAACATGCTGCGGCTCTTCTCGACCTGCTCGCGATCCAACCGCGCGCCATTATCGGCGATCACATATTCCGCCTTGTCCTCTTGCCCGGACCGCTGTGCCAGATCCGCCGCGCGCGCGGCTTCGGCCAATCGCCAGGTCACACCTTCATCCGCCTCCCCGCTCAGATCGTCCACCGCGTCCGTGACCTCCTCGGCCAGTCCGCGCTGCGCCTTCAGCTTGGCCAACTCCTCGGCGATGGTCATCGTCGTGAGTTCAACGTTGCCCGGCCTGCGGATACACGGTGTGATAGCGACATGGCGCTGCCGCATCAGGTTTTCAAGGGCATCCGGCCCCAGAGCGTCAAATACACTGTCGCGCAAGACGTCCGCCCCCGCCCCCGCGTGGCGCAGGATCACGTCGCGCAGGATCGCGTGCTCGCTGTCCAGACATGCCATCGCCTCCAGACCACCCTCGAAAGGCTCGACCGCTTCGGGACAGCTGATGCAGGCGGCAAGGATCACCGCCTCGCGCAGATGATCCATGGCCCGGACGTCGGCGGCTGTGGCCAGCATCGACGCTTTCGCCCCCACCGACGGCCCCTGGGGCGCCTTGTTCCACGGTGTACCACGGGCCTGACCGCCCCGGCGCGGCGCCCCGCCGCCACCGCCCGGCTTTGCGCGGAACAGCTGCCAGCGCAGATCCTTGATCTCCTGACCATAGTGGCTGCGGATGCTGGGATCCTTGATCAGCGCGATCTTCTCGCGCAACGATTTGTCCAACGCGGCCTTGCGTTCCGGACTGTCAAAGACCTTCCCCTCCGTCTCGCGCTGCCAGAGCAGCCGCACCATCGGCACGGCGGCATCCAGCAGGTTTTGCACCGCGCCGGGCCCTGCGGATTTCAACAGATCGTCCGGATCCTGCCCCTCGGGCATCATGGCGAACCGCAGCGACCGGCCCGCCTCCAGCAACGGCAGCGCCAGATCAATCAGCCGCAGCGCCGCGCGCTGGCCTGCTGTGTCTCCATCCAGCGTGATGATCGGCTCGGGCGATATCCGCCACAGCATCGCCAGCTGATGCTCGGTGATCGCCGTGCCCAGCGGGGCAACCGACGCGCCAAAGCCCGCCTCGCTCAGCGCGATCACATCCATATAGCCCTCGGCCACCAGCAACGGTTGCCCCTTGCCCGCCGCTACCCGCGCACCGCGCACGTTATACAGACTGCGGCCCTTGTCGAACAACTCCGTCTCGGGCGAATTGAGGTATTTCGCCTTGTCGTCCGGATCCATCGCGCGCCCGCCAAAGGCGATCGCCCGCCCCCGCGCATCGCGGATCGGATACATGATCCGCCCCCGGAACGTGTCGTACGGCTTGCCGCCCTTGCTTGACGGCTTGGCCAGCCCGGCGCCAAGGATCAGCTCATCCGCGACGTCCTTGCCCTTCAGCGCATCCCACAGGCCCTGCCAGCTGTCAGGCGCAAAGCCGATCTCCCATCGGTCACAGACCGCCCCGTCCAGCCCGCGCCGCGCCAGATAATCGCGCGCCGACGCCGCCGTTCCGGTGCGCAGCTGCATGCGAAACCACCTGACGGCCAATTCCATGACATCGACAAGCTCGGTGCGCTTGTCCGCCTTTTCCTGCGCGCGCGGATCTCGCTCGGGCATCGGCATGCCCGCCTCGCGCGCCAGGATTTCGACCGCTTCCATGAAGCCGACATTCTCCGTCTCGCGCACGAATGAAATCGCATCGCCCTTGGCGTGGCAGCCAAAGCAATAGTAGAACCCCTTGCGGTCATCCACATGAAAGCTGGCTGATTTCTCCTGGTGAAACGGGCACGGCGCCCACATGTCACCCTTGCCCTGGTTGGACTTGCGCGAATCCCACATGACCTTGCGCCCGACGACCTGAGACAGGCTCGACCTCGTGCGCAATTCATCAAGGAAACCGGGTGGCAGGCTCATGCCTCTTTATACCGGCGCGCCACGATCAGAGTCCAGAAGCCGCCGCCCCCTGCACCGCAAAATCGCCCGGCTGCGGGGGGCGTATCACCCCCTGCACCCTTCCCGAAATACCTATCCTCACCCCGCCACGGCCACCGTCGCCAAAGAAAGCGCGCGCTATTGCTGCAGGCAAAGCTCTTTCCACGCGGCACCCAGATCCGCCACCTTCAGTTCACGCATCTTCATTTCATAGACCCAGGGCGTGACCAACTGCACCACGACGCTGTATTTCTCAGGCCAGTCGGGATCGGTCGCGGCCACATGGTCGGGCACGGCACGCTCCTTCACCCGCGCCAGCCGCGCGGCCTGAACCGCCGCGACCACATCGGCCTGATAGCTGCAATCGACCTCCTTGGCTGTCTCCGCCAAAACCGGCTGCGCCAGACCCACCATCGCAAGAACACTCAACACACGGATCATACATCACTCCACTCACAGGTTTCGCGCGATCCTACCCCCGCGCGGCCACAGCTTCCAGAGCGACGCGCAAATCATGCACCAGCGTCCCCGCCATCGAGCGGAATACCGCGACCATGAAACACGCATCACCGGTGCGGGTCACGCTGGCATGCATGTGCCCGACAAGCGTGCGCGCCGTCGCCCCGACGCCAAAGCCCGACAGCCGCAGATCGACAGGCACCAGCCGCGCCAGAACCGCCTCCACGCCCTGTCCTTCGACCGACACGAAAACCCAGCCGTCCGATTGATCCGTGACCGCACAGAGCGCGCTCAACGCCTCGGGTACAGCCCGTCCCATCAGCATCGCCTGCCCGCGCCCCCACCAGACACAGCGCGCGTCCCGCGCCCGCACCACCCTGCCCGGCTCAGGAAATCGCATGCCCAGCGCCGCCTCGAGAGCCTCCTGCGACGCCCCCCGTAGCGGCGCGACGCCATGCACCGGGCCCATGTCCATCTCGGCGATGCGAACGTCGCCAATGGTCATGGGCAAAAGCCCCGCAAGAGGGCTGAGCGCCTGCAATTCAGCCACGTACACGTCCTCCTTCGGGGTCAATGAACACCGGCGCGCAGATCTCGACCACGGCCCTCAGATCGCGCACATGATCCACCAGATGCAGCCGCTCGCCGATCCGCTCGGGCCCGCGCGCAACGAATCCCAGCGCGATCATGCCCCCCAGATCCGGTGAAAAGGCAACCGAGGTCACATACCCCTGATCGACCTCATGCACGGGCTCCGCCCCCAGCGGATACAGATGCGCACCGGCACTCAGTTGCCGCACCGCGCCGACGGGACGCAGCCCGACCAGGCGCGCACGATCCGGATCGATCAGGCCCTCGCGCGCCGCCATCACCTTGCCCACGCAATCCTTGCGATCCGACACCATCCGCCCCATGCCGATGTCGAACGCCGTCACCCTGCCGTGGATCTCGGCGTGGGTGATATGGCCTTTCTCGATCCGCAGCACGTTCAGCGCCTCCATGCCATAGGCCCCGCCGCCCAGCGCTTCGGCGCGGCGCACCAGTTCGCCAAATAGCGCCGCGCCATAGCGCGCGGGCACCGCCACCTCATAGGCATGCTCGCCCGAGAAAGAGATACGGAACAACCGTCCCTCCACACCGCCGACACCCACCTTGCCGCAGGCCATGAACGGCCA
>JBFFQZ010000225.1:0-5215 GCA_041573235.1 Sulfitobacter sp.
CCGGATGCGCGGCACTCCGCGACGATCTGCGCGCGCGAGTGACGGGCGCGGACATGGTGATGTTCGACGGCACCCTGTGGACGGATGACGAAATGGTCACTGCCGGGCTCAGCCAGAAAACCGGGAAACGCATGGGGCACATGTCGATGTCCGGACCCGACGGCTCCATAGCCGCGTTTGACGGGGTCGATGTCGGGCGCAAGGTCTTTGTGCACATGAACAACACCAATCCGGTGCTGCGCCCGGGGTCGGACGCCCGCCAGACGGCGCAGGCGGCAGGCTGGACCGTGGCCCAAGATGGTCTGGAGATAGAGATATGACAGCTTCGCGCGCGGAATTCGAGGCACGTTTGCGCCAGATCGGCGCGGAACGCTACCATGACAAACACCCCTTCCACGAGCTGTTGCATTCCGGCGGATGCACCCCGGATCAGGTGCGTGCCTGGGTCATAAACCGCTACTATTATCAGACCAGCATTCCGATGAAGGACGCCGCCTTCATGAGCCGCGTTGACGATCCCGCCCTGCGCCGGGCCTGGCGCTCGCGCATAGAAGACCACGACGGCACCGACGTGAACGAGGGCGGCATTGCGCGCTGGCTGCGACTGGCGGATGCGGTCGGGCTCGACCGTGCCTATGTCGCCAGTAAGGTGGGCATATTGCCCACCACCCGCTTCGCGGTCGACGCCTACGTGCGTTTCGTGCGCGACAAGACATTGCTCGAGGCGGTAGCAGCGTCCCTGACCGAACTTTTCGCGCCGAAAATTCACGCCGCCCGGATCGAAGGGCTGCTTGCCAACTACGCCTTTGCCGACGACAGCAGCCTGAGCTATTTCCGCAACCGCCTCACCGAGGCGCCCAAGGACGTGGCCTTTGGCCTTGCCTGGGTGCTCGACCATGCGGACACGGCGGAAAAGCAGGACGCGGCAGCCGCAGCGCTTGTCTTCAAGACGGATGTGCTCTGGGCACAGCTTGACGCGCTTCATGCCGCCTATGTGACGCCTGCGCGCATCCCGCCCGGTGCGTGGCAGCCGGGAACACATCTGCTGGAACGCGCGTCATGAGCGGACTTGCCGAGGACGCGGTGCCGGTGATCCCACGCGGCGTGCGGCTGCACCATGATGCCGTGCGCGGCATGGAGGTTCTGCTGGCCCCCGAGCGGACGATCAATCTGGACCCCATCGGCCTCGCCATCCTTCAGGAAATCGACGGCACGCGCTCCTTCGCAACCATCGTCGCGGGGCTGGCGGCGAAATATGACGCACCCGCCGAACAGATCCGCGATGATGTGGCGGGCTTCATCACCGGCCTGATGGACCGCCGCATACTGGAGCTTGCATGACCGTCCCACCCCCCATCGCGATGCTGGCCGAGCTGACGTACCGCTGTCCGCTGTCCTGCCCCTATTGCTCGAACCCCGTCGAAATGGCCCGCAAGGAAAGCGAACTTTCCACGCAGGACTGGGTGGATGTGTTCCGGCAGGCGGCGAAACTGGGTGTCTTGCAGCTTCATCTGTCGGGGGGCGAACCTGCGTCACGGCGCGATCTGGTCGAGCTGGTGGCCGCCGCGCGCGACGCGGGGCTTTATACCAACCTCATCACATCGGCCATCGGCCTGACCGAACGGCGCCTTGCCGATCTGGACGCGGCAGGTCTGGATCACGTGCAGCTCTCGCTGCAGGGTACGGACGCCGAGATGGCCGACCGTATCGGCGGCTACAAGGGCGGGTTCAAACGCAAGATGCAGGCGGCGGAATGGATCGTCGCGGCGGGTTTTCCGCTAACGCTCAACGCCGTGGTGCACCGCCAGAACCTGCACCAGCTGCCGCAGGCGATCGACATGGCCGTCGCGATGAAGGCCCGCCGCATGGAAGTGGCGATCGTGCAGTTTCACGGCTGGGCCATGCTGAACCGCGCCGCGATGATGCCCACCCGCGAACAGGCCGCCGAAGCCAGCCGCATCGTCGATGCCGCACGCGAACGGCTGAAGGGTCAGTTGGTCATCGACTACGTGCCCGCCGATTACCACAGCGATTATCCCAAACGGTGCATGGGCGGCTGGGGAACTTCGGGGCTGAATGTCACGCCGGACGGGCTGGTGCTGCCGTGTCACGCGGCACAGACCATCCCGACCCTGTCGTTCGACAATGTGCGCGACCGTCCACTGGCCGACATCTGGTACGAGGGCGCTGCCTTCAACGCCTATCGCGGCGAAGACTGGATGCAGGAGCCCTGCCGCACCTGCGACCGGCGCACCCTGGATTTCGGCGGCTGCCGATGCCAGGCGATGGCCATCGCGGGCGACCCGGCGGCGACCGATCCGGTGTGCATCAAATCGCCCCTGCACGGGCAGTTGCAACAGCTTGCGGAAACCTACTCCGGCGATGACACCGCAACACTGGTCTATCGCAAAAGCCCCTAGGGCACTTCGTTGAGAAACCCGAACAGGACATTCCGGTCGATCGGCTTGCGCAGCAAGGCAAGCTCCATCGCGTCGCAGTCGCGTTGCAAGGTCGGCCCGCGGTCGGCCGAAATCATCCGCGTCGGAATCGCGCCATAGCTGGCCCGGATCTGCCGGAACAGCTCAAGCCCGCTCATCCCCTGCCCCAACTGACAATCCAACAACAGCGCGTCCGGCGTCAGTTCGATGTCCTTCAGCAGGTCCAGGGCATCCTCGCCGTTGGGCGCATGGATGACATGCGCGCCCCACCCCTCGATCATGATGATCATCGCGTTCGCGAGCTGTGGGTCGTTTTCCACCAACAGCACGATCTGGCCCTTTTGCGACAATCCGGTCGGCTCTCCCGCTGCGCTGTGCACCCGGTGCTTCGCAGAGGGCGCACTGCGAATCTGCAGATCCACCGAAAATTTGCTGCCGCGCCCCGGCACCGAACACAGACCCAGCGGATGGTTCAGGCTCTTGCAGGCCCGTTCGACGATGGCCAGGCCAAGACCAAGACCCAGTTCCGATCCGGCCCCCTCGAGACGCTTGAATTCCTGGAAAATGCTTTCCTGATCCTCCAACGCGATGCCGCGCCCTGTGTCCAGAATCTCGAGCCGCGCGGTGGCGCCATGCCGACGCACCCCTACAAGCACCTTGCCGCGATCAGTATAGCGGATGGCGTTGGTGATCAGGTTCTGCGCGATCCGCCGCAGATAGCCGGGGTCACTGCGCACCGTCAGACCCGATGGCACCATCCGCAGGTCAAGCCCCTTGGCCGTCGCAACCGGTGTCAGCTCATCCCTGAGCGGCGACAAAATCGCATCGAGGCACACGGGCTGGATATCGAATGCGGGGCGTTTCGCGTCCAGCTTGGAAATGTCCAGCAGCGCCTCGATGATCTGCTCCAGACTCGCCAAAGCGGTCTCGGCCTTGCCGATCACGTTCCTCACGCCGGGTGTGTCAGGCTGATCCATGACCGAGGAAATGAACAGCTTGGCAGCAGATAGTGGCTGCAACAGGTCATGGCTGGCAGCGGCGACAAAGCGCGACTTGGAGGCATTGGCCCGCTCCGCCTCGGACAAGGCCACGGCAAGCTCGCGGGTGCGGTCATTGACACGGCGTTCGAGCTGTTCGTTCATGTCGGTCATCGCCCGCGCGGCGGCGCGTTCGGCGGTGACATCGGTAAAGCTGATCACGAAGCCGCGGTCGGGCATCTCCTGGGCGAACACGCTCAGCACCTGCCGCCCCGCGCGGGTCACTTCGAAGGCGATGGGCGAGCGGCCTTCGTTGTGGTTGGCCCAGCGGATCAGCATGTCGATGTCGAAACTTTCCGCAAAGGTCAGCTGCTGTTCGAGCCGGTCCAGCAGCACCATGAAGTTCCGCCCCATCGCCATTTCCTGCGGCGGCAGATCCAGCAGCGTATCCATCCGCTTGTTCCAGCCCACCAGGTTCTTGGCGTGGTCAAAGATGCAGACCCCCTGATTGAGGTGATCCAGCGTCGCTTGCAGGATCTGCGCCTGCTGGTCGCGCATCCGGTCGCGCTCCTGCCGCTCGAGGCGGATGATCTCGGTCACGTCGGTCTGCAGGATCACCGTGCCGCCGCGCGTGGTGCGATGCTCGCTGACCTGGATCCAGCGGTCGTGGTTGAGCCGCACGTTGAAGACCACGTGATCGTCGCCATGCCGTTCGGTGCGCCCGCGCGCCCAATCGCGGGGTGAGATATTCGGCGGCAGTGCCAGGTGGCCACTGGTCGAGATCAGGCGCACGTAGTCGCCGAACGACAGGCCTTCGGTCAACTGGGCCTCGACATCGCGCAGATCGCGGCAAAACCGGCTGTTGTAGAGAACCAACCGGTCGTCGGGACCAAACAGCGCGAAACCTTCGTTGATGGTCTCGATCGCTTCGTAAAGGTTCGTGCGCGCGGTATCGGTTTCGCGGTTGGCCGTCTCAAGCTGCGCGTTGGATTCCTGAAGCAGATCCAGCGTCCGCTCAAGGTCGATGGTGCGCTCCTGCACCTGCATTTCCAACAGGGCAGCGCGTTCGAATTGCGCATAGGCAAGGCCGGACTGTTCGTTCTTCTGTTCGACCTTGCGCATCAGCGCGCGCGAGATCTGTAAAAGCTTCTCGTTTTGCCGCTCAAGGCTGTCGGAGGGGTTTATCAGGGACATCGCAAGGCTCATACAGAATCGCCTGCGGGGGCTGCATATATCACGACCCCCGTCATGGTGTGGTTGACATGCAGCGGCCCGATCTGTTCGCCGTAGGTCGAAAAGCCGATGACCTTGTGATCCGTCAGCACCTTCGACATCTTGTGCACCATCTGCTTCTGTTCGGCCTCGATCCGGCGCAACACGCAATCGCAGCCGACAATGTCGATCATCTTGCCGCCCTGCGACAGTTCGGACAGTTTCGCGCTGAGATGGTCAGCCATATCCAGCGGCTTCGCGACGGTCAGGACCATGCCTTCGTCGATGGCCGAGAAAAATACCAATTCGCCCATTTCATTCACCTGCTGGATCGCGCGGACGTGGTGGACACCGCCGATTCGCACGACCACCGGGTGCGAGGCAAAGGTGAACGGATCAAGCTGTTCGGGATCACGACCCACGAGGCGGGCATACTCACGGGCGGCGGGCTCGGCGTTGATGGTCTTGACGATCCGCAGATCGGGGTCTGCATCGGTCACGACCATCTGTGTTTCCGTCGGCACGAGATGGTCGATGCTGAACACCCGCGTCTGATGATCGGTCTGGATCAGCGTCAAGACCGCCGCG
>JBFFQZ010000226.1:0-5212 GCA_041573235.1 Sulfitobacter sp.
CGTCACGACCGTGTCGCGGAATTCGGTATCCTTTTCGACCTTGAAGCTCAGCGGGGTCGTCGGGTTGGCCACGATCCGCGCAAGGCGGCCCGCGTCCAGCGTCCCTTCCTCCAGATCGAACTCCCAGCTGCGGTTCTGCTGGGCCTGAAGGCGGCGCTGCAACTTGTTGGCCAGACGGCTCACCGCACCCTTGAGCGGCTCGAGCTGCTGGTCGAGATAGGCACGCAGGCGCTCCAGCTCGACCGGTTCGGCCAGCTCTTCGGCGCCCACGACCTCGTCGTGTTCGGACCTGTAGACGGTGTAATTTGGGTCGGCGTCGGATACGGGCTGCGGGGCAGGCGGCTCCATCGGGGCCTCGCCCTCGGGCATTTCCGCTTCTTCGCCCAGTTCCTGATCGGCCATGTCGTCCATCGACACCTGCGCCTGGCTGGCATCCTGCTGGTCTTCCTGCGACTGCTCGGCCGAGGCATCGGCGTCTTCGTCTTCCTGATCGTCCTGCCCTGTGCTGTCGGGATCCTGCTCCTCTTCGGCGCCTTCTTCGGCCTCGTCTTCCATGTCGTCGTCGGTGCCGTCGGGATCATCGCCCAGCTGATCGGCATAGCCCAGATCGGTGATCATCTGACGTGCGAATTTTGCAAATTTCGCCTGATCGTCCAGCACATCTGACAGATCCTCGAGCGTGCCGCCGGCCTGATCCTCGATATAGCCGCGCCACAGCTCCATCACGTTGTCCGCACCGGGGGGCATGTCGCGCCCGGTGGCCAGATGGCGCACCAGATAGCCCGCAGCAACCGCCAGCGGCACGTCCGAGGCCTGTGTCACCTGGTCATACCCCTTGCGCAGGGCCTCGTGTTTGATCTTGGCGTCGATGTTGCCTGCGGTGCCAGGCATGTCGCGCGCGCCCATGGCCTCGCAGCGGGCGGTTTCCATTGCCTCGTACAGATCCCGTGCCATTTCGCCCTGCGGCTGATAGCGCGCGTGGGTCTGGCCGTTGTGGTACCGCCGGTTCAGCGCCAGCGCATCCGCCGTGCCACGCGCCAGCATCACCTCGTCGCGGGTCATTCGGCGTGTCACCTGCGGCAGGCGCATGGCATCGCCCGACAACCCGGAAGGGTCTACCGAATAGCTGACCGTCAGTTCGGGGTCGTTGGCCATCACCTTCGAGGCTTCGGCCAGCGCTTTTTTGAACGCATCTGCGGGATTGTCGGTCTTCGTCATGGAGCCCTCGTGGAGGTGAACAAGTTGCACAGTGTTTCGCAGGTTTTCCCTGTGGGGTCAAAGGGCGCGGCACCTGTCGCTGCACATAGCGCGCCGCCCGCGAACGGCGAGGGACCTCGGCCTGTTCGGGTGGCGGCAGGATAACAAATCAAAGACAGTCGCGCAGTCGTCCCTGATGCTCAAGATCGCCATGTTCCAGCCCGTTTTCAAGGGTTTGGCAGGTGTCCGGTCAAAAGCAGGGACAGCCCGAAACGGATCGAAGCCCTTGCCCCCGGTCCCCGACCGCAGCGGTCACGGAAATAGACTGCCGCCAACATACTGATATTTCGGGGGGAGCGAGGAGCGACCTTGCAATGAAAACAGCCTGTGCCGCCCTGATCGCCCTGATCTGTGCTGCGCCTGAAACCGGTCGTCCATACCCGCATGTCGCTGCGGGCTCCGACGGGCAGGCGGCGCCCGATTCCATCCGGATCGGCCACGCAAGGGCTTTGGCGGCGCGTCCCGACAAGCATGTGCAAAAGGCCCGCATGGCGCCAGATACCCGGGATCGCAGAGCGCGGGCGAGGCGAAACCCGAAAGGTGACCTTCGGCTGATAAAAAAAACCCCGGCGCTGTGTGCACCGGGGTTCCGTGTTCGGGGTGTTTCTGGGGGCCCGCGGCTCAGCCCAGACTGACGCTGGCGGCGCTTTCGGGCAGTTCCTCGTTGAAGAGGCGCTGATAGAATTCCGCGACCGTCTGACGCTCAAGCTCATCGCATTTGTTGAGGAACGACAGCCGGAACGCATAGCCCACATTGCCGAAGATCTCGGCGTTTTGCGCCCAGGCGATCACCGTGCGCGGTGACATGACCGTCGACAGATCGCCGTTCATGAAGGCGGTCCGGGTCAGGTCCGCCACCGTCACCATCTGCTTGACGATCTTGCGACCCTCGGCGGTGTTGTAATGCGGGTTCTTCGACAGCACGATCGCGCTTTCGGCATCAATGCTGAGGTAGTTCAGAGTAGCGACCAGCGACCAGCGGTCCATCTGGCCCTGGTTGATCTGCTGGGTCCCGTGATACAGGCCCGTCGTGTCGCCCAGACCCACGGTATTGGCTGTCGCGAAGATCCGGAAATAGGGGTGTGGCGTGATCACCTGGTTCTGGTCCAGCAGCGTCAGCTTGCCGTCCTTTTCCAGCACCCGCTGAATGACGAACATCACGTCTGCACGGCCTGCGTCGTATTCGTCAAACACGATGGCGGTGGGCGTGCGCAAGGCCCAGGGCAGGATGCCTTCCTGGAAATCGGTAACCTGCTTGCCGTCTTTCAGCTTGATCGCGTCTTTCCCGATCAGGTCGATGCGGCTGATGTGGCTGTCGAGGTTGACCCGCACGGTGGGCCAGTTCAGGCGGCTGGCGACCTGCTCGATATGGGTGGATTTGCCGGTGCCGTGATAGCCCTGAATCATCACGCGGCGGTTGTGTGAAAAGCCCGCGAGAATGGCCAACGTCGTGTCGGGGTCGAATTTGTAGGTGCTGTCAAATTCCGGCACGCGATCGGTGCGCTCTTCGAACCCCTTGATTTTCATGTCGGTGTTGATGCCGAACACCTCCCGGACGGAAATTTCCTTCGTCGGGGTTGCGTTAAGGTCGAGTGCGCCGTCAGCCATGCCAATCATCCTAATCCTGTCCGGCCCACCCGCGCGGCGGGCCTACGTGTCACTGCGGATGCAACATATCTCGGAAAGGTTCAAGGGAAAGGGCGAATTTCCGCGCGAGAACGCACGCCACGCTTTGATTTTGGGCCGCATGTTGCAGGTGCGCGCGTCATGCGCGGCGCAGGCGCCGATCCGGTTCATCCGCCCGCTCAGTCGCGGAAATTGCGGCTGCCTTTCAATTGGTCCCATGCCCAGACAACCAGTTGCAACTGTTCTTCCTGAGATCGGTCGCCGCCGTTCATGTCGGGGTGAAGGACCTTGATCAAGGATTTGTAAATTTTGCGGATTTCCGGCTTGGACATGTTGTCCTTGGCGTCCAGAACTTCCAGCGCGCGCCGCTCGGTCGGAGGCAGGCGGCGCCCGGCCTGCGGCCCTTTGCCCGGATTTTGCGTGGCATTGGCACCCAGCACCTGGTGGGGGTCTTCGATGCCCAGACGCGCCCAGGCGCGCGCCTCGGGGTCGCCCATGGGCTTGGTCGGCCGGTCCCACACCTTGCCCTCGGACAGTTTGGCGTTCATCTCGGCCTCGGTGGTTCCGTGAAAGAAATTCCACTTGGTGTTGTATTCGCGCACATGCTGCTGACAGAACCAGAAATAATCGTCCAGCACATCCGGCGCCTTGGGCGCGCGGTATTTCCCGGCCTCGTCGCACCCCTCATGGTCACAGACCCGGCGCGACGTCTCCGACGCCCCGGACATTCCGCGACGACCGCGCGGATTCTTCTTTTTCGCTGAAGAGACCGACATATCAAAACCAAATGGATCGTCTTTTCGCATGGGGGCACCTTTCCGAGTCAGGGCGGCTAGTCTAAACCGATGGCTGCCAGAGGGAAGAGGCTGTGGCAAAAAATTTATACGCGTCGGAGGGATGTATGGAAGTCAAGGACGAGATAGAGAACGCGTTGCGCGCAGCCTTCAGTGTAGAGCTGTTGGAGGTGGAGGATGTGAGCGAGGCGCATCGGGGGCACGCCGGATTTCGCGAAGGTGGTGCGACGCATTTCGATGTGGCGATCACGGCGCCCGAGTTCAAGGGCATGTCGCGGATTGCCCGTCACCGGGCGGTGCATCGCGCGTTGGGCCCCGAGCTGATCGCGCGGATCCATGCGCTGTCGCTGGACATCACCTGCTGATCTGGTCGTCTGATTTGTCGGGGTGTTCCGGCTTTTTGGGGGCTCTTTTCAGCTGCTTTCGGACACGGGCAAGGATGCTCGGCGAGGAACTCACGGTGGTCGCGGCCCCGGTGTTCCCGACGCGCTTGTCATGCAAGGGGGCACTGTCTGGCTGCTCCCTTGTGTCGGGTTGCGGCTGCGGCAGCGCCTCGGCGTCTTCGTCCGCGCGCAGGCGCCGGAACACCAGCACGTTGCGCCACTCGGTGGTCGATCCGGTCAGGCCCGAGCGTTCGACCGATGGCAACGTCTCGGCGCGCTGGTACTCCCATCCATAGCCTGAAAGCCCGTTCATAAGCTCTTGCAGCGCAAGGGAAAAGCGCTCCTCCGCGCCACGAACGCCCTTGCGTTTGAGCCCCTTCTGCGGGGCTGGAACAACCTTGTATTCATAGCGGGGCATAGCCGACCCTTTGGTGGATTTCGCGCGGTTTTAACCTGTGCAACCCCGAAAGGGAACCGGTCGCGGTGCCGGGGTGGCACAGGCCGGATGCCCGTCAACGGGAGCCGCTGGTGCCGCCGCCAGGATTTCACGGCGTCAGTTCCGGCGCGGCCGTTTCACCCCAGCGGGCGGGTCATTTGCGCGGGATGCCGACCTTGCGGCCCGCACGGTCGGGGTGGGGCAGGTTGCTGTGCTGGTCCTGCATGGCGGCGATCTTTGTCAGGATCTCGTCCGGCATGGGGGCCACGCGGGGCGGGCTGGTGGATTGGTCGACGTGCAGCGTGAGCGCTTCGCCCGTGGCCGCGATCCAGCCGTCCTCGTGCCACAGCTCCTGAAAGATGTGGAACCGTTTGGCGTCATGGTCGAGGATCTGCAGCGTCGAAGTGACGCGGTCGCCCACGTGCAGCTCGCGCAGGTAGCAGATGTGGAACTCGGCCACATAGGTCGTGCAGCCCGTGCGGTCGCGGTAGTCGGGTCCGAAGCCGATCAGCGGATAGGCCTGATCGGCGCATTGGTCCATCAGCACCGAATAATAGGCCATGTTGAGGTGGCCGTTGAAGTCGATCCATTCGGGAAGAACGGTCATCGGGGTCGAGCGGAAAGGTGTGTTCTGTGTCATGCGCGACCGTCTAGCAGCATCCATGTCCAAGCGCGAGCGGTGAATGCGGACTCAGCCGCCCAGCAGCCCCGCGAGC
>JBFFQZ010000227.1:0-5209 GCA_041573235.1 Sulfitobacter sp.
ACACCGATGGTCGCGAGCTGTGCCGGTTGATGCGCAAGCAGGGCATCAAGAGCCCGATCATGATGTTGACCGGACATGACGGCGATGCGGATACGATCCTGGGGCTGGATGCGGGGGCGAATGATTATGTCGCGAAGCCGTTCAAGTTTCCGGTGCTGCTGGCGCGGATCCGCAGCCAGCTGCGCACCCATGAGCAATCCGAGGACGCGGTTTTTCAGCTGGGGCCCTATACGTTCAAACCCTCGATGAAGATGCTGATCACGGAGGACGAGAAAAAGGTGCGCCTGACCGAAAAAGAGACAAATATCCTCAAGTTCCTGTATCGTGCGACGGACGGGGTGGTGGCGCGCGATGTGCTGCTGCACGAGGTCTGGGGCTATAATGCCGGTGTCACGACCCACACGCTTGAGACGCACATCTACCGGCTGCGCCAGAAGATCGAGCCGGACCCGTCGAATGCGCGGCTTCTGGTCACGGAATCGGGCGGCTATCGCCTGATGATCTGAATGTTGGAGGTTCTTTAATCCTTTTTCAGGTACAAAGTTAACAGACAGGTTTTTCATGAGTTCCCTGTCTGTTTGTTCCCGAAGTTGAGTGGCCGGGTGTATTGCCACTCTACCTCCCTGTTGGACCTGGCCGGGCCTATTGTGCCCGGTCTTTTTTTGCCGTTTGCGGTGGTTGCGCCCGCCGCGACACGGTAATGTGCGCGCGACCCAATGCAGGAGCCGCGCGATGTCCTTTACCCTTGCCACCTGGAATATCAATTCGGTCCGGCTGCGCGAGCCGATCGTGTGCAAGCTGCTGCAGGAGCAGGGCCCGGATGTGCTGTGCTTGCAGGAGTGCAAAAGCCCGGTGGACAAGATCCCGCTGGAGGCGTTTGCGGCGCTGGGATACGCGCACATCGTGGCGCAGGGGCAAAAGGGCTATAACGGGGTCGCGATCCTGTCGAAGCTGCCGCTGAAGGATGCGGGCAGTCGCGATTTCGCCAGTCTCGGACACGCGCGGCATGTGGCCGCTGAGCTGCCCAATGGCGTGTTGGTGCATAACTTCTACGTGCCCGCGGGCGGTGATGTCCCGGACCGGGAGGTCAACGAGAAGTTCGGCCAGAAGCTGGATTACCTGTCCGAGATGCGCGATTTCTTTCGGGCAGCGATGCCGCAGCGGGCGGTTCTGGTGGGCGATCTGAACATTGCCCCGCGTGAGGACGATGTGTGGGATCACAAGAAGTTGCTGAAGGTGGTCAGCCACACCCCACAGGAGGTCGAGGCCCTGCAAGAGACGCAGGAGGCCGGCAAATGGGTCGATGTGACGCGGGCCGACATCCCCGACGGACGGCTCTACAGCTGGTGGAGCTATCGGGCCAAGGACTGGGATGCCGTCGACAAGGGGCGCAGGCTTGACCATGTGTGGGCCACGCCGGACATCTCGGGCGCCGCGCATTCCAGCCGCGTGCTGCGTGACGCGCGCGGATGGGAGAAACCCAGCGATCACGCGCCGGTTTTTGCAACTTTCGATCTTTGAAGGTATGGGTGCACGGCCCATATAACCTTCTAGCCTCAATTTCAGGGAATCTGACATGGAACTGAACCTTTCCGCCGCCGCCCCCGCCGCCGATCTGATCAAGGACACGACCGAGGCCACGTTCATGGCCGATGTGGTCGAAGCGTCGCAGACGACTCCGGTGATCGTTGATTTCTGGGCGCCGTGGTGTGGCCCGTGCAAGACGCTGGGCCCGCAGCTGGAGGCGGCGGTGGTTGCCGCAAAGGGTGCGGTGAAGATGGTCAAGATCAACGTCGACGAGGCGCAGTCGATTGCCGGGCAATTGCAGATCCAGTCGATCCCGACCGTCTATGCGTTTCACAAGGGCCAGCCGATCGACGGGTTCCAGGGCGCGCTGCCTCAGTCCGAGATCACGGCGTTCGTCGACCGGGTGATCAAGGCGGCGGGCGGCGAGGCTCCGGGCGACACGCTGAACGATGCGGTGGAAGCTGCCGAAGATATGCTGACAGCCGGAGAGGCGGCAGACGCCGCGCAGACCTTTGCGGCGATCCTTGGTGAGGACCCGATGCATGCGGGTGCCTATGGTGGCATGGTGCGGGCGCATATCGTCATGGGCGAACTGGATCAGGCCGAGGGTCTGCTGAACGGTGCGCCGATCGAAATCTCCAAGGCACCTGAGCTGGAAGCGGCCCATGCGCAGCTTGCGCTGGCGCGTCAGGCGGCGGATGCAGGCCCGGTGAGCGATCTGACCGCCGCCGTGGAGGCGGACGGCGATGACCATCAGGCGCGATTCGACCTGGCGCAGGCGCTTTATGCCAACGGCGATGCGGCGGCTGCCGTCGATCAGCTGCTTGAGCTGTTCCGCCGGGATCGGGAGTGGAACGAAGGCGCTGCCAAGGTGCAGCTGTTCACCATTTTCGACGCGCTGAAAGCGAACGATCCTGTCGTTCTGAATGGCCGCCGGAAATTGAGCTCGATGATATTTGCCTGAAGCGGCGCGCGCGCTACTTCCTGAACATGATGAACATAACAGATCTGCCTGACACGATCCCGATTTTTCCCTTGGACGGGGCGCTTCTGTTGCCGCGCTCGCGGTTGCCGTTGCATGTCTTTGAACCGCGGTATCTGCAGATGGTCGAGGATACTCTGAAAACCTCCGGTCGGCTGATCGGAATGGTCCAGCCGAACGTGATTCCGGGCCGGGACGGCACCGGGTTGCACACCATCGGCTGTGCCGGTCGGATGACGCAATTCTCGGAGACCGAGGATGGGCGGTACATGATCACGCTCGCGGGCGTGTCGCGTTTTCGCGTGGTCAACGAGGTGGACGGATTCACGCCTTACCGCCGGTGCGAGATCGATTGGTCCGGCTTCGATCGGGATCTGGGCGAGGAGGAAGTCGATGACGGGTTCCACCGCAAGGTTTTTCTGGACGCGCTGGGGCGGTATTTCGACGTGCGGGGATTATCGGCGGATTGGGAGGCCCTGAAAGAGGCGGACGACGAGTTGCTGATCAATTCGCTTTCGATGATGCTGGATTTCGATGCCGAGGATAAACAGGCGCTGCTGGAGGCGCCGTCGCTGAGCACGCGCCGCGAGACCTTGGTCACGCTGATCGAATACGCCCTGCGGGGCGGCGGCGAGGGAGAGTTGATGCAATGACAGACACGGTTGTCGAATTTGACCGCCGGATGCTGGAGGCCCTGATTTGCCCCCGGACCCAGACCACGCTGCGCTATGACGCGCAGGCGCAGGAGCTGGTGTCGAAGGCGGCCGGGCTTGCCTATCCGATCCGCAACGGCATCCCGGTGATGCTGGTCGATGAGGCGCGGGTGCTGGAGTGAGTGGGGGTCCCCGCGTCTAGAGCGGCGTGCCGCGCATCAGACGGGGAAGGTCTCCGGTCAGGCCGGCGGCCTCGCGGATGAAGCCACGGCGCAGGCCGGGCAGTGCGTTGATCACCCCCATGCCGATGTCACGCGCGGCTCGCAGGAATTCATTGTCGTTTGAAAACAGTCTGTTGAAGCTGTCGGTGGCAAGCGCCAGCGCGGTGTTGTCAAAGCGCCGCCATTCCTGGTAGCGCGCAAGGGCGATGCCATTTCCGATGTCCTCGCCGCGGCGCCGGGCGTCGACGATCACCTCGCACAGGGCCGCGATGTCGCGAAAGCCTGCGTTAAGGCCCTGACCGGCGATGGGGTGGACGCCGTGGGCGCTGTCTCCGACCAGGGCTATGCGGTCGGCCACCATCGCATGCGCCAGCGAAAGGCCCAGCGGATAGGTATAGCGGTCTCCGGCCAGGGCGATCTCGCCAAGAAAGTCGCCGAAGCGGGGGCGCAGCACATCGAGGTACTCCGCGTCGGTCAGCGCGTGGATCCGGGCCGCGGCCGCAGCGGTTTCGGACCAGACGATGGCGCTGCGGTTGCCGGTCAGCGGCAGGATCGCCAGCGGGCCGGGCGGCATGAAGAACTGATGCGCCACGCCGTGGTGGGGTTGCGCGTGTTTGACCGCGCAGACCAGCGCGGTCTGCCGGTACGACCAGCCGACCCGTTTGATCCCCGCCCGCTTTGCCACGCCGGAGCTGCGGCCGTCCGCACCGACGCACAGCCGCGCGCGCAGGGTCTTGCCCGAGGCAAGCGTCAGCGTGATGCCGGACATGTCGGTCTCTTGCGCGACGACCTGCTGGCCGTTCATCACGGTGACGCCTTCGGCGTTTTCCGCGGCATCCATCAGGGCGCGCCGCAAGTGGCGGTCTTCGACCATGTGGCCCATCGGGCCTTCTTCGATCTCGGCGTGGTCGAAGTGCATGAAAAAGGGCGAGGGGCCTTCGCCCGCGCGCCCGTCCGTCACCTTGATTTCCAGCATGGGCTGGGCGTCCGGTGTGACGGTTTGCCACACACCGATCGCGTCGAGCAGCCGCACTGAGGTCAGTGCCAGCGCGTATGCCCGGCCGTCAAACCCGGCGTCACGGCGGGTTTGCCCGGTTTGCGCGTCGATGACGGTGACGCGCAGGCCCGAGGCGGCAAGGGCGATGGCAAGGGCGGGACCGCTCAGGCCGCCGCCGACGATGGCAATATCTGTGTCAAAGCTCATGGAGTTCAATATGACCGGGGAGGGGGGATTGTCCATGCGCCCTGACGCCGCTACCGTCACCGCAAAGCAGGAGGATGATATGCGCGAATGGCTTGAGATGACGGCGGCGGACCTGGGGCGTGGCATCGGCGCGGGAGAGATCGATCCGGTCGCCCTGTGCCAGACCTATCTGGACGCGATTGACGCGCATCAGCACCGCGACCGGATCTATGCGCGTGTCACCGCCGACAGGGCGCTGGCCGAGGCAGGCGCCGCGGCGGCGCGTGCGAAGGCGGGGCAGCGGCTGTCGCTGCTGGACGGGGTGCCGATCAGCTGGAAAGACCTGTTTGACACGGCCGGTATCGTGACCGAGGCGGGAACGAAGCTGTTGGAGGGGCGGGTGCCCGCGCATGATGCGCTGGTGCTGCGGAATGCGACGGCGGCCGGGCTGGTCTGTCTTGGCAAGGTGCATATGAGCGAGCTGGCCTTTTCCGGTCTGGGGCACAACCCGTCCACCGCGACGGTCACGCCGGAGTTCTATGAGCGCATCGTCGCACTGGCGAAAAAAGAGCGCTTCTACGTCATCAGCGACATCGCCTACGGCGATATCACCTTCGACGGCTACAAGACGCCGTCGATCATG
>JBFFQZ010000228.1:0-5181 GCA_041573235.1 Sulfitobacter sp.
ATCGGGGGTCCGCAGTGATGCGGGCCCCCGTTTTTGTTGGGCACCGGCGCGTCCGGCGCCAACCTATCCGCCCGTCAGCGCGTGGCCGCGTCCACCGCGCTCGCGAGCTTGTCCACGAGAATATCGATCTCTTCGGGGGTGGAGGTGAAACAGGGCGCCAGAAGCGCGTGATCACCCGCAGTCCCGTCCGCACAGCCCTGCGCGGGATAGCAGATCATCCCGTCCTCCATCGCGGCGTGCTGCACCTTTCCGGCAATATTGCGTTTCACGTCGAAGGGCGCCTTGGTCGCGCGGTCCTCGACGAATTCCGCCGTCCAGAACAGGCCGCGGCCACGGATGTCGCCCACGTGCGGATGCTGGCCCAGCCGCTCTTTCAGCGCGGCCTCAAGCTGCGCACCGCGCGCGCGGACAGCTGACAGCAGATCGCGGTCGTCGATTTCGCGCATCACGGCCATCGCCCCTGCGGTGGCAACCGCGTGGCTCATGTAGGTGTGGCCGTTCCACAACTTGCCCGAGCCCGCGATCATCGCATCGCAGACTTTCTCCGAGGCCATCACCGCCGCGATCGGCTGATAGCCCGCGCCAAGGCCCTTGGCCATGGTGGTGATGTCGGCGCTGATGCCTTCCTGCGCGAGCGCGAAGAGGCTTCCGGTCCGACCCATGCCGCACATCACCTCGTCGGCGATATAGAGCACCCCGTGGGTGTCGCAGATTTCTCGGATGCGCTTGAAATAGCCCTTTGGCGGGGGCTGTGTGCCAAGGGACGCGCCCACCACCGGCTCCGCCACGAAGGCGCAGACGGTTTCGGGGCCCAGTTCGATCAGCTTCTGCTCAAGCTGGTTCGCCATGCGCAGGCCGAATTCCTCTTCGGTCTCGCCGTCCTGTTGCAGCCGGTAGCCATAGGTTGCGTCGATATGATGCGTCTCGATCAGCAGCGGCGCAAAGGGCGCGCGCCGTCCGGCGTGGCCGCTGACCGCCAATGCGCCCAGCGTGTTGCCATGATACGATGGCGCGCGGGCGATGATATGGGCGCGGGCGGTATCTCCGCGCTCCACATGGTACTGCCGCGCGAGTTTCAGCGCCGCTTCCATCGCTTCGGAGCCGCTGCCCAGATACATCACGCGGCCCTCGCCGGTGCCCGCAGGGGCATGCGCGACAAGGTAGTCCGACAGCTCTTCGGCCCAAGGGTTTGTGAACAGCCCGGTATGCGCGAAAGCGAGCGTGTTGACCTGATCGCAAATCGCGCGGCGGACGGCGGCATTGTCGTGACCCAGCGACGACACGGCCGCACCACCGCAGGCATCGAGATAGCGTTTGCCGGTCTCGTCAATCAGGTAGGCGCCCTGACCCCCGACGATCTGGGGCTGGGTGGCGGTAAGGCTGCGGCGCAAGACGTGGCTCATGGGGGGCTCCGATTCCATGTGTTTGTAGTGTCATAGCACGCCCGCAGGCGGCCCGAGCCAAATTTTCCGGCCGCGCGGGGGGAAGCTGCACGATCACGGCATGTTGAAAGCAGGTTGAAATCGTCAATTGAAGGTACATCTTCCCTATTGCGGAGGGTGCAGGCACCATGCACTCTAATCATTGGATGCGCCTGGAACGGGCGTGATTTCGTTCAGGAGACGACATATGCAGCCCAGAGCGGTGGCGACAACCCGGCAATTTCCCTTTCCCCTTGGCCTGCGCGCCGCTTTCATCGGGCTGCTGGCGCTGACGATGGTTGCATTGCAGGCGGTCATGGCACAGGCCAAACCCGAGAGCCTTGCGCCGTTGGCAGAACAGATCAGTCCGTCGGTGGTCAACATCACCACATCGACGCTGGTCGAAGGGCGCACCGGACCGCGTGGCATTGTGCCCGAAGGGTCGCCTTTCGAAGATTTCTTTCGTGAGTTCCAGGACCGCAACCGCGGTGACGATGGTGCCCCCGCGCCGCGCCGGTCATCTGCGCTGGGCTCTGGCTTCGTGATTTCCGAAGACGGTTATGTGGTGACGAACAACCACGTCATCGAGGGCGCGGATGAGATCACGGTCGAATTCTTCTCGGGCGGTGAACTGAAGGCCAAGGTCATCGGTACCGATCCCAACACCGACATCGCGTTGCTGAAGGTCGAGGCCGAAGCACCGCTGCCGTTCGTCAGCTTCGGTGACAGTGACGCTGCGCGCGTCGGCGATTGGGTGATCGCGATGGGCAACCCGCTTGGGCAGGGGTTTTCGGTGTCTGCCGGGATCGTGTCCGCGCGCAACCGTGCGCTGTCGGGCACCTATGACGACTACATCCAGACAGATGCGGCGATCAACCGGGGCAACTCGGGCGGGCCTCTGTTCAACATGGACGGCGATGTGATCGGGGTGAACACCGCGATTCTGTCCCCCAACGGCGGCTCGATCGGCATCGGCTTTTCGATGGCTGCGAATGTCGTGACCCGCGTGGTCGATCAGCTGAAGGAATTCGGAGAGACGCGGCGTGGCTGGCTGGGGGTGCGCATTCAGGACGTGACGCAGGACGTCGCCGATGCGATGGGTCTTGCCAGTGCTTCCGGCGCATTGATCACCGACGTCCCGGACGGGCCCGCGAAAGAGGCGGGGCTTGAGACCGGCGACGTGATCCTGTCGTTTGACGGTGTCGCCGTCGAGGACACCCGCGGGCTTGTCCGGCAGGTTGGCAACAGCACCGTCGGAGCGACCGTTCGCGTGACGGTTCTGCGCGAGGGTGAAAGCAAGACGATCCGCGTCGTGCTGGGCCGTCGCGAGGAGGCAGGCGAAAGCGCCGACCCTCGGGACGTGAACCCGGATGCGCCGAAGGAACCCGAGGTCGCATCGCTTCTGGGGCTCTCGGTCACACCGCTGACGGATGAGCTGCGCGAAGAACTGGGCGCTGCGGCGGATATGCAGGGTCTTGCGGTCACGCAGGTCGAGGACGGATCGGAAGCGTTCGAAAAAGGGCTGCGCACGGGTGATATCATCACCGAGGCCGGGCAGCAGAAGATCACCACGATTTCGGAGCTGATGGAACAGATCGATGCCGCCAGGGAAGCCGGGCGCAAGTCACTTCTGTTGCTGGTGCGCCGTGCGGGCGATCCACGGTTCGTGGCTTTGACGTTGGAGCAGTAACCGACTGCACCTCCGCGGGACAGAAGGCGCGCACGGGAAGCCGTGGGCGCCTTTTGCGCACCTCAGCCCCCGCGCTGGACGGCAATCAGGCCAAGATCACGCGCGGTCTCGATCGACAGGACGTCACTTGGCAGCCCCGCCGCGTTTTGCACGGCGAACACGGCGCGGCGCGTGCCGTCGTCCATGTTGCCGGTGACAGGCCCCGCGTATAGTCCGCGCGCCTGCATCGCCCGCTGCAACGTCGAGACGAATTCGACGGTGAACATCGGCGGGCAGGGGATCTCGAACCAGCGGTCGGTGCGTGGCGTGATGATCTTTTGCCGATTCTCGGCGCGGTAGACGGGTAGGGCGGCAACGGTGCCATCCGGGTTGACCCTTGCGGGGGTGACGAGGATCTGCTCGGTCACTGTTTCGACCACGGCAGGCGTCGGAATCTTGCCCCAGCACGTGCCCTTGGGGGCGCCGGGCGGCGCAAGGCCGGTGCCATGGACGACCCCCTGCTGCGATACGTTGGCCGGTGACATGGTGCATCCTGCCAAGCCGACTGCGCAGGCCAGGGCCCATATGCCGCAGCGGGCGGAGAGAGAGATTGCCTGTATCATGGCCCAATGCCTCTTGGGTCTGCGTGTTTTATGCGATGCTAACGTGTTTACCGGCGGCTGCCTAGAAGCTGTGTGACCTGTCGCCGAAGCAGCCGGGCGGCATCGGGGCAAAAGGGGCTGGCGTGTCGGCAGGGCCTTGCGTAGACATACCGCCAACAACGAAAGGAAAGGCGCGAGATGGCCAAGATCACATATGTAGAGCACAACGGAACCGAGCATGTCGTGGATGTGGCCAATGGCCTGACAGTGATGGAAGGCGCGCGGGACAACAACATTCCCGGCATCGAAGCGGACTGTGGCGGTGCCTGCGCCTGTTCGACCTGCCACGTCTACGTGGATGAGGCCTGGGTCGAAAAGCTGCCTGCGAAGGATGACATGGAAGAGGACATGCTGGACTTTGCCTATGAGCCCGATCCGAACCGGTCGCGTCTGACCTGCCAGCTGAAGGTGTCGGATGCGTTGGACGGGTTGCGCGTGCAGATGCCCGAAAAACAGATCTGATGCAGACCGGGGCGCGGCGTCTGCTGTCGCGTTTCTTGCGACGGTGCGCGCGCCGCGGGCGGCTGACGGTGTGCGTGATGCTGGTGTTGCTGGCGTCCGACGCGGCCCTGGCGCAGGGGATCGACAGCGCGCGCTATGTCGAGCCGACGCAGCGCTACGCCCATGGTGTGCTGGGCGATGCCATTGAACACGGCGCGCTTGAGCTGACTGTGGACGGACAGCGCCGCATCTTGCGTCTGCCGGACGAACGCGTGTTCGAGGATACCGCCCCGCGCCTTGCGGATGTGGACGGGGACGGCGCGCCCGAGGTCGTCACGGTGGAAAGCCACCGCGATCTTGGCGCGCGGCTGGCGATCTATGGCCCGCAGGGGATGATCGCGGCCACGCCCTACATCGGGACGCGGTTCCGCTGGCTGGCGCCTGTGGCGGTGGCGGATCTGGAGGGCGACGGGCAGGTCGAACTGGCCTATGTGGACCGGCCGCACCTGGCCAAGACGCTGCGGGTCTGGCGCTTTGTTGAGGGGGCGCTACACGAGGTCGCCACCTTCCGTGGGGTAACCAACCACCGCATTGGCGAGCGCGATATCGCGGGCGGTCTGCGCCGCTGCGGAGAGGGGCCCGAAATGATCGTCGCGGATGCGGATTGGCAGCGGCTGTTGGCGGTGCGCTTTGACGGTGAATCCCTCAGCGCCCGTGACATCGGCCCACACGAGGGGCGCGACAGTTTCGCCCGCGCGTTATCTTGTAGATGAAGCGCCTGATTGCGCTGCTCGCTCTGAGTGCCGCCAGCGCCTCTGCGCAGGAGCCGCTGTCGCCTGATGCGTTTCTCGATCTCGCGGTGGGGAGGACACTGACCTTCAGCAGCCTCGCCGATGATGTCGTCGGCGTCGAACAGTTCCTGCGGCGGGATCTGTCGGTTTGGGCGGGGCAGGACGGACGCTGCACCTATGGTCGGATCGACATCCGC
>JBFFQZ010000229.1:0-5158 GCA_041573235.1 Sulfitobacter sp.
CTCGACTTGGTAGATGTCGCGCCGCTCATCATATTTCGCGACGGATTTGAAGGCGGATCCCTGGCTGGGTACGAGAACGCTCATCCAGTAGTGATCTGTAAAGCCGATCCAGCCGTTTTCGGTGACGCTCTTTTCCTGCGTGCGCGCGCCGGCACGCGGGTTGAAATCGAATTCGGGCATCTTGTCCCAGTCGGTTTCTGAATACTCGCCGTCAGTCATCGCGACGACGCCTTCGTGCAGGATGAAGAAGTTCTTGAGATCTGTCGGTTCGCCTTGGCGGGCCAGGATCGCGTATGGAGCGATGGCCGCCGTTGCGTCGCCAGTGTTTTCAACTCCTTGCGTGATCGTGAACATGTATTCGTCGTCGATCGCGATGGTTTTCGAAAAGACAAGCCCGGCGCCATTGTCCCAGGACAGGGTGACGGGGCTGTCAACTCCGAGCGTATCACCGCCGGTCAGTTGCCATTCGGTGTTTGGCCCGGGCACCGCAGAAGGGTCAACGCCGGAGGCCGCGGCCCATCCATGTAGAGCGTATTGCGCGTTGTCCTCGCTCGCTGGGAAAAGCAGTTCGACAATCTCGGCATCGTCGTCGAGAGAGGTCTTGTAATCGTTCAGGGATAGTTGATCGATCCGGCCACCGAGAAGTGAAATCGAACCACTTACTTTTTCGGTTTCAATGGCCACCCGGGGTGCCGACTTCATCGCGGTGGCTGTTGTTTCAGCCGCAGACCCTGTTGCGGGCGTGGCTGCAGGTGCATCCGCGGTCGGTGTGGCCAGCGTTCCTTCGACTGCGGTGATTTCCGAAGCGGCCGTATCTTCAATGGGGGCATCAGGCTCTGGCGGCGGGAATAGGACGAACCACACAAGGATCACGACAAAGCTGAGCGCTGTAGCGAGGATGAGGTTCTTGTTTTGGTCGTCCATGGGAAAGGCCACCTGATGTCTGAAAACTGTCCGGTGGGTACACAACGAGGGGGGGCAAAGGTCAAGCGGATTCGGGCGATCTTGTGCCTTTGTTGGTAAGCAAACACACCGATTTCAGGTCATTTCTGGCGGCCTTGCATGATCTGGGGAACATCCTTCAGTTTCTTGTTGTGACCGTTTATCCAATCCAGGGTCTGGTCAAAGGGCATGGGCCGCGCGATGCCAAAGCCCTGCACATGGTCGCACCCCAGCTGCGCCAGCAATACATGTTCGCCCACCGTCTCGACGCCTTCTGCCAGCGTTTCAACTTCAAGCCGCTCCGCCATGGTCAGGATCGCGCTGATCATGCGCTGCTGTTCCTGGTCACGATCGGCTTTTGCAACAAAGCTGCGATCAATCTTTATTCTGCTGACCGAGAAGCGGCGAATGGAGGCGAGGGACGCATTTCCCGTCCCGAAGTCATCAAGATCGATGCTGCACCCCAGTTTGCCCAGGGCGTTGATGTTGCGGGTGATCATATCGTCAGGGGCGCTCGCGACAACGGTTTCGAGCACCTCGACCGCAAGACGGTCGGGGGTCAGTTCAAATCGGTCGAGGTCCCATTCGATTTTTTCCAGCAGCCTGGGATTGCTCAGTTCAGACCCCGCGAAATTCACGCCGACCCGCGGTACGTCGACACCCGCGGCATCCCAGGCTTTGAGGGCACGGAAGCTGTGGTACATCATGACCTCGGCCAACCGCTCAAGCAGACCGGCGGTCTCTATTGCGGGCAGGAAGTCTTTTGGTGAGATTACACCACGGAGGGGATGTATCCAGCGTGCGAGCGCTTCGAAGCCTGTGATGAGGCCTGTGTTGGTGGAGATTTGTGGCTGGAACCATGGCGTGATCTCGCCACTGTCGAGCGCCGCTGCGACATCTTCGTGAAGGGCGCGCACGCTCTTGGCTTCCTGATGCATTTGCTCGGAGAACGCGCGAATACTGGATGGGCCGTGTGCCTGGGCCCGGCGCAGGGCGATGCAGGCGGCTTCAAGCCAGTCCTTGCCGTCAGGAACGGGCGCCCTGCTGTTCTGGCAAAAGCCCACGCAGACATTTGCATAGATCACGGTTCCGTCTACCGATATCGGCTCTTCCGCAACGGCCTGAAGGCGTGATGCAAGTTGAATGCAAAGTTCAAGCGTCAGTTGGCGCACCGGGGTAACGCATACGGCAAATCGTGCATCGCCGATGTGACCTACTGAGTCGTCATCGCGCATGACGCCCGAAAGTCGCTCGGCCAGACGTTTGAGCACGGTGTCTCCCGCGGCTGGTCCATAGCGGTCGATGAGGCTGGAGAATTCCTCGACTTCGATAACGTGAACGCAGGAATTCAGGCCCTTGTTCGATGCATCGCGATAGATTTCTTCGCAGCGCTTTTCCATCATGACGCGGGGTAGCAGGCCGTTTCTGTCCGTTCCGCTCGGGATGTCCGAGCCTTGCCGCTTATCAAAACCACCTGACAGAAGATAGGTCGCCGGCATCAAGGTGGCCACAATCAGCAAGGCGCTTTCACCGCCGACCCAGAAGGCGGCGAGTGACAAGGCAGGTACGAAAGCAAGCGCCGGGGGGCCGATGAGAACCTCGAATACCCAATTGCGCAAGCGCGCAAGTTTGAGCGGATCAGCTTTCCGGTATTTTTCTTGCACGCGCGGCCCTCCAATACGCAGATGCCCAACGGCCTCCGGTTTCAGCAGCTTAGCGAAAAGGAGTACAAAAGAGGGTTAATACGAGAACATTTGTTTTAGAAAATCCCCTAAAATTCTACACGTCTAGTGAAAGTGATTTAAAATCAAATAGTTTTGGGTCCAAAAGGTGAGATGGGCGCGCGTTCATCAAGGCACGGAACATGATCTGCCGTCTGCCGGGACTGTTCGCTTCCCATCCGTCGAGAATGGCCTTGACCTGTTGGCGTTGCAGCCCGTCCTGGCTGCCGCAAAGGTCGCATGGAATGATGGGGTATTGCATGGCCGAGCTGAACTTTTCGCAGTCCGCTTCGGCCACATGCGCGAGGGGACGGTACACAAACAGATCGCCCTCTTCGTTAAGAAGTTTGGGTGGCATGGTGGCAAGACGCCCGCCGTGAAAGAGATTCATGAAGAATGTCTCAAGAATGTCGTCGCGGTGATGGCCAAGCACGACCGCCGAACAGCCTTCTTCGCGCGCAATGCGGTAGAGGTTGCCACGGCGCAGGCGCGAACACAGCGCGCAGAAGGTGCGGCCGGCGGGCACCTTGTCCATCACGATGGAGTAGGTGTCCTGATATTCGATCCGATGCGGGACGCCCATTTTCTCGAGAAATTCAGGAAGCACGGTCGCCGGAAATCCGGGCTGTCCCTGATCAAGGTTGCAGGCGAGCAGCTCCACCGGCAAGAGGCCGCGCCATTGCAATTCGTGCAGTACGGCGAGCAGCGTATAGCTGTCCTTGCCGCCCGACAGGCAGACGAGCCATTTTGCGCCCGGATCGATCATGCCGTATTGTTCGATCGCCTCACGGGTCATGCGGACGATGCGTTTGCGCAGTTTCTTGAATTCGGTCGTCTGTGGCGCGCCTCGGAAAAGCGCGTGAATGTCGTCGTGCTGGTCGAGCATGGCCATATCCTGAGGATGGGTTGAATTCTTCTATATCAGGTTAGCTTTAAAGCTAAAGGGTTTCGGAGGTAAGGCGATGCGGTTCTTGATCTTGGCGGGAATGTTGGCGCTGGGCGCATGCGTGGGAAAGCCTGCGATCGAGGATCCGAAACTGTCTGGAGCGGAATTCGATCTTGAGCAGTATTTCCAGGGCCCTGTGCTGGCCAAGGGGCAATTTCAGGATGTTTTCGGCACCGTGCGGCGGCGGTTCGACGTGGTGGTGACCGGAACCTGGGACGGTGAAACGCTGAAGCTTGTCGAGGATTTCGAGTATGCCGACGGCACTCGGGAACAGCGGGTCTGGCGGCTGTACAAGACCGGACCGGTGCAGGCGGATCAGACGTGGGAAGGCACGGCGGATGGCGTCCTGGGGGTGGCAAGAGGGGTTGAGCGGGGCGATACGTTCAACTGGAAATACCGCATCGACCTGCCGGTGCCCGAAGGTACGCTGCGCGTCACGTTCGATGACTGGATGTGGGATATGGGCGGCGGGACCGTGCTGAACCGAGCGTATATGAAGAAATACGGCGTGGATATCGGAGAGGTGATCATCAGCTTCGAAAAGCAGTGATCATTCGTCCGGGACCGGATCATATCCGTCCCCGCCCCAAGGGTGGCAGCGGCAAATACGCCGACCGGCAAGCAGCGTGCCCTTCAGCGCTCCGTGTTTTTCCAGCGCGTCCAGCGCGTAGGCCGAACAGGTTGGCTGGTAGCGGCAATTGAAGCCGACCCAAGGCGAAAAGACGAGCCGGTAAAACCGGACTGGAAGCGAGAACACGAAGGCCACGGGGGTCATTTGCGTGGTCCGTGCACGATGTCTAGCGCCTTGACCAGATCGGCCTGCATCTGGTCGAAGGGCCTCGTGTCTGTGGTGTCCTTGCGACCGATCAGAACATAGTCATGACCGTCCCGCCCGTGCTTTGGCAGCGTCAGCCGGGCGATTTCACGCAAGCGGCGTTTGGCGCGGTTGCGCGCGACCGCGTTGCCGACTTTCTTAGAGCAGGTGAAGCCGATGCGGATGCCGGTCGCCTCGCCTTCGGGGCGGCGAATCACCTGCAGGATAAAGCCGGGCATTGCGGTACGGCGCCCGCGCGCCGCGCGTTGAAACGCGCGGCGCTGCTTCAGCACACTGATCGTGGGACACGCAGAAACCGCCGGAGAACTTGCCCCGCTGGCAGGGGTGCCAATCAGGTCGGTCTCCGGCGGTGTCATGAATTCAAAACCCGTGGCGCAGATTATGCGCTCAGCGACTTCCGGCCTTGCGCGCGGCGTGAGTTGATGATCTTGCGGCCTGCTTTGGTGGCCATACGTGCGCGGAAGCCGTGGCGGCGCTTGCGGACGAGGTTCGAAGGTTGGTAGGTGCGTTTCATCGCTCCGTCTCCATCTGTTAAGTCAGCGGCGGGCGGCGGATTCGCGCCACGCATCAATTCAGACCTGTCCTCTAAAGACCGCGAGAGGCCAAGTCAAACCCCCAAGCGCGGGTATTTCGCTGCGCGGTGCAATAATTCTCGGTCAAGGCGTCGCTGATGTGTTTCAATACCGGCAATTGAGGCTCAAAAACGCTGCAATC
>JBFFQZ010000230.1:0-5155 GCA_041573235.1 Sulfitobacter sp.
GAGGCCGAGACCTTCCAGCCGCAGCCGGGACAGTTGCTGCGACACGGCGGCCTGCCGCGCGGACAGCAGTTCTTCGAGTTCGGTGACGGATTTCTCACCCGATGCGAGGTGGCACAGGATCATCAAACGCCCCTCATGGCTGATCGCCTTGAGAAAGTTCGACGCATTCATGGCATTCGCCGCCATCTTGTCCATGTCTTCCGGGCAGATATTCTTGTCAAAAACAGGCAGACCCATTTTAACCTCATTCACTGGAATAGCATCGGCCTTCATGGGCAAGGTATTCACGGCCACTACTTACTTCAGTTTATCATTGAAATGCTAGCCCGAGCGAGCATTTGATTCAGAAGGCCCCAGAAAAAGTCTTCGCCGGGGTATCCTTCGATGCGGGATGCCTCAATCCCGTCCACCATCAACACGAATGTCGGGGTGAAGGTGAGCCTTCTGTCGAACACCAGGTCGTCGGGCCGGGGACCGTGGATGTCGAGCCGCCGCAGGGGCGCTGCGCGCCCTTCGGCAGTCTTGGGGTAGATATGTGCGATTTCGTCATCCCAGCGCGCGCACCAGACACAGCCCTTTTCTTCGACCATGACCAGGACGGTTTCGGCGGCTGTGGCCCCGGCGGATGAGACCAGCAACAAAATGTTTAATATGAGGCTACGCAGGAACATGTGAAATTGACCTTTGCTTGTCAAACAACGTAATATGAATATGTGAATGACACAAGGGCGGGCCAAGGCCATGATGGACATTACCTTTCTGGGCGCCGCTTTTGCAGGCTTGCTGTCCTTCTTGTCGCCCTGCATTCTGCCGATCGTGCCGTTCTACCTGAGCTATCTGGCCGGGGTCGGCATGAATCAGATCACGGTGGAGGCTGAAGTCACCGGCAAGCTGCGCCTGCGCGCCGTGCTGGCCGCGACGTTCTTTGCCGCCGGGGTGATCACGATCTTCATGGGACTGGGCGCCGCCGCGACGGTTTTCGGCCAGGTGGTGCGCGAGTATTTCGATATCCTGCGGTGGATCGCGGCGGCGATCATCATCGCGATGGGCCTGCATTTTCTCGGCGTGATCCGGATTGGCATCCTGTACCGGCAACTGCGCGCGGATGCGGGGGCCACGTCGAATGTCAGCCTGCTGGGGGCCTACGTGATCGGGCTTGCGTTCGCCTTTGGCTGGACGCCCTGCGTGGGGCCGGTGCTGGCGGCGATCCTGTTCACCGCGGCGGGCGCCGATACCGCGTCCAACGGCGCGGCGCTGCTGTTCGTCTATGGGCTGGGCATGACAGCGCCCTTTATCCTGGCCGCCCTGTTCATCGGACCCTTCATGCGGTGGATGGCACGGTTCCGGCGTCACCTTGGGCTGATCGAAAAGATCATGGGGGGGATGCTGATTCTGTTCGGGGTGCTGATCGCGACGAATTCGATGAACTACATCGCGCAATGGATGCTGGAAATTGCGCCGGACATTGGCGTCCTGCGCTGATTGGGAGGAACCCTGATGAAACGTCTGCTAACCGCACTCGCCTTTGTTGTCGCAACCACGGTCGGCGCAGGTGCCGCCGAGATGGGCGACGACGGCCTGCACAAGACGCCCTGGATGCGCGACACCTTCAAGGATCTGCGCGAAGACCTTGAGGATGCCAATGCCGAGGGCAAGCGCCTGATGGTGATGATCGAACAGCGCGGCTGCATCTATTGCAAGAAGATGCACGAAGAGGTGTTCCCCCGCGAAGAGATCGCGAGCTTCATCGAAGAGCATTACTTTGTCGTCCAGATCAACATGTTCGGTGACGTGGAGGTCACGGATTTCGACGGCACGGCGCTGCCTGAAAAGGAGATGGTCCGGAAGTGGGGCGCGCTTTTTACGCCGACCATCATGTTCTTCCCCGAGGAGGTCCCCGAGGATGCGACCGCCGCGACCGCGGCCGTGGCCACCATGCCGGGGGCGTTCGGGCGGCATACCACGCTGAACATGCTCAGGTGGGTGGTTGAGAAGGGATATGAAGGTGACGAGAGCTTTCAGAAGTACCACGCCCGGAAGTTCGCCGAGCAATCCCAGTAGCGCGGGCGCGCGCTTTCGTAGGGCGTCAACATATCAATTAATTCAAGTAAACGAATTTGTTGTTGCGTGAGCGCGATTTTGTGCGCTACGGTATACAACAACATAAGTCTTTGGGAGGACGCATGAGGATTTTTGGTATTGCAGCCGTCGCAACGAGCCTCGCGGCATTTGCGGCACATGCTGAGGAGGTCGCGCCAACCGCTGTGAGCTTCGCAGATGGTGCCGTTGAACAGTCACTGACCGGTGTACCGGGCGATCCTGCAAGCGGGCGCGAGATCGTCGGCAGCAAGAAGCTGGGCAATTGCGTAGCGTGCCATGCGGTCTCTGACCTTGCCGATGTCCCGTTCCACGGCGAAATCGGCCCGATGCTCGATGGCGCGGGCGAACGCTGGAGCGAGGCCGAGCTTCGCGGCATCGTCGTCAATGCAAAGATCATGTTCGAGGACAGCATGATGCCGTCCTTCTACAAGACCGAAGGTTTCACCCGCCCGGGCAAGGCCTATACCGGCAAGGCCGCGGACGAAACATTCGGCCCCTTGCTGTCAGCCCAGCAGGTCGAAGATGTGGTCGCCTACCTGGCGACACTCAAGGAATAAAGTTTGACGTCCCGCCCGCGGGATCAAAGGAGGTTCACGATGGAACTCACACGACGTAATGCAATTCTGATGGGCGCAGGCGCCTTTTTGGTTGCGGGCCTGCCGCTGCGGGCATCCGCCGCTGCGGAAGACGCGATTGCCGCCTTCACCGGTGGTGCCGAAGTAGGCACCGGTGACATCACCCTGACCGCACCCGAAATCGCCGAGAACGGGAACACCGTTCCGATCGAAGTGGCGTCGGAAACGGCGGCCGAGATCATGGTTCTGGCAATGGGCAACCCGACACCCAGTGTCGCGACCTTCAAGTTCGGACCGCTGGCGGCATCCCGCGCGGCCTCAACGCGCATCCGCCTGGCGGGTACGCAGGACGTTGTCGCGATCGCAAAACTGGACGACGGCACGTTCGTTCAGGCGTCCTCGACGGTCAAAGTCACAATCGGCGGCTGCGGCGGCTAAGGCATTAAGGAGATACGAACATGGCATCTGGTGTAAAACCGCGCGTCAAAGTCCCAAAGAAAGCGGCGGCTGGCGATGCGATCACGATCAAGACATTGATCAGCCACAAAATGGAATCGGGTCAGCGCAAAGACAGTGATGGCAACATCATTCCGCGCTCGATCATCAACCGCTTTACCTGCGAATTCAACGGTCAGAGCGTGATCGACGTGACGCTTGAGCCCGCGATTTCGACCAACCCGTACTTTGAATTCGAAGCGCTGGTTCCCGAAGCCGGTGAGTTCAAGTTCACCTGGTATGACGACGACGGGTCGGTCTACGAAGAAACAAAAGAGATCGCGATAGGCTGATACTTACGTCTTGGGAGGGACATCCATGAAAAAACTGAATGGAGCATTTCTGGCCTGTTTGCTGTCTGCGACCGTGGCTGTGGCAGAGCCGGTCGATGACACGCTGGTCCTGAACGAAGAGATGACGCTTGTGACGCGCACTGCGGCGCCTGAGCATCTTTCGGACGCGCTGGACGAAGTGCTGTCCGGTTGGCATTTCCGCGGCACCGAGACCCGCGCGATGCAGGCGGATGACTTTGACAATCCGGGCATGATCTTTGTCGAGAAGGCGGAAGATACCTGGAACACCGTCGAGGGAACCGAGGACAAGTCATGCGCAAGCTGCCATGGCGCGTCCGAGGAAATGGCGGGCGTACGCCCTGTCTATCCCAAGTACAACGAAGAAGCTGGCGAAGTACGCACGCTCGAGATGCAGATCAACGCCTGCCGGACCGAACGCATGGGTGCTGAAAAGTGGAAGTACACCGGCGGCGACATGGTCAACATGACCGCACTGCTGGCGTCCGTTTCGCGCGGTCTTCCGATCAATGTCGCAATCGACGGACCGGCCCAGTCGACCTGGGAGCAGGGCAAGGAACTGTACTATTCCCGGACCGGCCAGCTTGAGCTGTCCTGTGCGAACTGCCACGAGCAGAGCTATGGCATGATGATCCGTGCGGATCACCTGAGCCAGGGGCAGATCAACGGCTTTCCGACGTACCGCCTGAAGAACACGAAACTGAACGCGGTGCATGCGCGTTTCAAAGGATGTGTGCGCGATACGCGGGCCGAGACCTACAAGCCCGGAAGCCCCGAGTTCATCGCGCTTGAGCTCTATGTCGCTTCGCGCGGCAACGGTCTGCACGTCGAAGGTCCGTCCGTCCGCAACTGATCCAACAAGGCCCCGTCCACATTCGTGGTGCGGGGCCTTTCCGCATCTAACAAATTCAAAAATGCGCATACGTTTGCGCGATCTGGAGCCCACCGATGATTTCTCGCCGAGATTTTTTGCAAACCAGCATGGCGGCGGCCGCGCTTTATGGCACGTCCGGTTTTGGCAACTGGGCACGGGTTGCCGCGCAGCAGATGCTGACCCAGGACAAGCTGTTGGAGTTTGACACTTTCGGGAATGTATCGCTGATCCACATCACTGACATCCACGCGCAGCTCAAGCCGATCTATTTCCGCGAGCCATCGATCAACATCGGCGTCGGCGGCAACAAGGGCGCGGTCCCACATATAACCGGCGCCGATTTCCGCAAGCTGTATGGCATCGATGATGGCAGCCCCTCCGCCTATGCGTTGACCTATGACGACTTTTCGTCGCTGGCGCAAAGCTATGGCCGGGTTGGCGGGCTGGACCGGGTTGCCACCGTGATCAATTCGATCCGCGCCGACCGCCCCGACGCGCTGTTGCTGGATGGCGGCGACACCTGGCACGGCAGCTATACCTGCTATCAGACCGCCGGGCAGGACATGGTCAACGTGATGAACGCGCTAAAGCCCGACGCGATGACATTCCACTGGGAATTCACGCTCGGCTCCGACCGGGTGAACGAGATCGTCGAAAACCTGCCATTCGCGGCGTTGGGTCAGAACATCTTTGACGCCGAATGGGACGAGCCGACAGAGCTGTTCCCACCCTACAAGTTCTACGAGACCGGCGGCGTCAAGGTTGCCGTGATCGGTCAGGCCTTTCCCTACATGCCCATC
>JBFFQZ010000231.1:0-5118 GCA_041573235.1 Sulfitobacter sp.
AGGCGGCGCTGCAATTCCCTCTTGCACCAATGGCGCGAAAATGGCGGCCTATTTTCAGAATGTCGCGCTCTTTGGTGAGGTGGGCCTGTTCCTTCGTCATCCGACGTAGCGCGATGGCCAAATCGGCCTCCGCCTCTCAACCCCTGGCATGCATCGCAAACTGGGCCTTCCATGTCCACAGCGACTTGGTGCTCATCCCAAGCCGCTCGGCTACGTCGCTGACCGCATCGCCCCGATCGACAACCTGCGCCACAGCGTCCCTTGTGAACGCGTCCGTAAATCGTCTTTGCGATGACATCTACGCTTCTCTTTGGTTCCGAAATCACCAGGCAATGCGTTTGACCAGATCGCCGCGTTCCTGGGTTTCCGTTCGACGGCGCTCACGCCTTATCCGCACCAACCCCGCAGAGTCGTCACGCCTGCTTTCAACATGAGCACATCAAACCCGCCCAGCAACCGATATCCGCGTGCAAACATCTTATCCGCCTGTTCCTGTGAAAACGCATTCCCGCCCATCGGAATCCCCGCAGCCAGCGCTGCCGCTTCGATTTTTGCCAATGCTTCCAGAAATGCGGGCGCTTCGAACTGCCCCGGAATCCCAAGCGATGTGCTCAGGTCGAACGCGGCCGGGATGATGATATCAATGCCGGGCACCGCACAAATGTCTTGGATGTTTTCAACACCCTTCACGGTTTCAACCAACAAACAACACGTGAGCGTGTCATCGACATGATCGGCATAGGCCGCAAGCGGCACGCCTTCGTGCGAATGGGCAATGAACGGGCCAAAGGTGCGGCGGCCATGCGGAGGGTATCGCAGTGAACTGACGGCCCATGCAGCCTGTTCCGCAGTGTCAATCAAGGGAAATACTATACCTTCGGCACCCAAATCCAAGGCGCGCTTGACCTGCGCGTCTGTATTCTCTGCAATTCGCACAAGCGGCGCACATTCAAATCCGCGTGTCGCGGCAATCATGGAATGTGCACTGCCGTAATCCACAGCGCCGTGTTCAATATCAATAATCAAACTATCCGCGCCTGCCGCGGCAAGGGCCTGTGTCACAACTGCGCTGGGAATCGTGACAATGAAATTCGCCAGTTTGTCCTGTGTTTCGGACAGTCGTTTCTTCAATCTCATTTGTAATATCCCTTGACCGATATTCCCCAATCAGCTGAGTCTCATATCGTTGCTCCAACAACTTACGGCATAGTGTTCCTGTCTACACAGGATTCATTTTGATGGCTCGCAGCGCCCGGGACGTTTCAGCGCATCGCGACGGGCGTATCTATCAGTTTCAGTGTCCGCCTTGGACGGGACATGACATCTTTCACCAATGGCAGCCGTCAATCCTCGATCGTGAGGTTCAAACTGCAGTGTGTGATCAGCCATGCCCCATCCGGCTGACGCTCAAGGATATTCAGTGATGTGCCGCTTCCGGTAGAGCCTTCACTGAAGTGGGCGAGGCACCACGCCACATCCCCCGAGCCTCCTGCGTCCACCACACGGATTTCCTTGTTCTCCGCGCCCTCTTCGACCCAGTCCCGATGTGTCGCCTCGATGGCATGGCGTCCGATCGCAGGTGGCCCGAATGGCGAGAAGAGTTTTCCGTCTGGCGCATAGACTGACGCGCAGGCGGCAGCGTCCTTTGCACGATAACTGCTGACATATGCATCTAGAAGTTCCTGGAAGACGATCTTGAACATCACGGCGCACCTCTTTTCTGGCGAGTGAACAGTATCGTGGTCATTGCCCGACAAAGCCAGCGCGGCCTCACCGGGAAGGTCCGGATCGGCTGGCTGCATTTCGGCAAAGGCCGTTGCGGAGGAGTTTGCAGATATGCTGAGCACCCGGTTGCCTGCCACGGCGCGCAGGGAAAAGGCGGGTTTTCTTGTCAGTCACGCAAATCAAGCCGAGGGTCGCCCTGCAGGAACCTTTCGATCAATGCGCGCAATCCAGGGCCATCAGCTTCCGCATATTCATAGCGCGCGCGAAGAATAGGTGTCCGCACATCAACCAGGCGGGCAAGATCGCAGGGCGTGCCTGAAATGATGATATCCACCTGGGCAGAGTTTATCGTGTCACGAAGCTGTTCAAGCTGTGCGGGGTGATACCCCAAAGCGGGAAGAACCGGCCCGATATGGGGATATTTGTCGAAAGTGTCGGCGATACTCCCACTGGCAAAAGCACGAGGATCGACCAATTCCGCCGCACCCGCTGCCTGTGCCGCGAGATATCCGGCCCCCCATGGCATGCCCCCATGGGTCACGGTCGGCCCGTCTTCTATGACAAGTACGCGCTTGCCTGCGACAAGTTCCGCAGTCTCAAGGTCGATCTGTGAAAACGCGCGAAGGATCGTCGCGCCGGGATTGGCTGCCTGGGCGTTTGCCGTGACCTGCCGGATATCGTCCTCTGCGGCGGTGTTTGCCTTGGCCACCAGGATGATATGCGCCATCCGCAGGGCCGTCTCTCCTGGATGATAGGTGGTTTCGTGCCCGATGCGAAAAGGATCGACCATCGTGATCATCAGATCGGGCCTTAGAAACGGAAAATCGTTGTTTCCACCGTCCCACAGGATGATGTCAGCCTCTGCTTCAGCCTGCTTCAGGATCTGGGCATAATCCACCCCGGCAAATACGACGTTGCCAAAGGTTATGTGCGGCTCGTATTCCTCTCGCTCCTCGATCGTGCAGTCGGCGCTATCCAGATCCTCGACTTTCGCGAAACGCTGAACACGCTGACGGATCAGATCGCCGTATGGCATCGGATGACGGATGACTGCCGCCTTCAATCCCGCCTCGGCAAGCAGCCTTGAAATCCAGCGCGCGGTCTGGGATTTTCCGCATCCTGTGCGAACGGCGCAAATGGCGATAACCGGACGGGCAGAGGTCAGCATGGTGCGTTCCGGGCCCAGCAGCACGAAATCCGCGCCCGTCGCCAGTGCGATCGAGGCGCGATGCATGACATCGTCGTGGCGCACGTCGCTATATGCAAAGACCACCTGGTTCACCGCCTCTGTTTTGCACAGCGTGACCAGTTCCGTCTCCTCGACGATGGGGATGCCATCGGGGTAGAGTGGACCGGCCAAGGGCGCAGGGTAGCGGCGCCCTGCGATCTGCGGGATTTGCGTGGCGGTGAATGCCACGACCTTGCTGTGCGGATCATCGCGATAGACCATGTTGAAATTGTGGAAATCGCGCCCCGCAGCGCCCATGATCACAACCCGTGTCCGTGCGTTGTCGCCCGACATCTGCTGCTCCTTCCGGCTTTATGTGCGGCGCGCTGCCCGATTGGGCTGAATACGCGATGCGGTGAACCCTGCGTGCGATCATCGCCCGCGCCCTGTCGAACAACCTTTGGAATATCATTTTTACAACATGGAATTGATTTTGCACACATCTCGAAATCCGAAGGTTTCCAGAATTGGAATGTTATTCTAGGTTGGGAACCGATTGATTTCTGCCCAAGAGGGAGCCTGCGATGGCTATTTTAAAATCACATATGTTTCTTGGCCTTGCGACTTCGATTGCAGCTTTTGCCTGGGCGCAGCCAGGGATGACACAGCAGGACAGCGCCGAAGGTGCTGCGCCAGACGCCTCGCCTTATACATTCGATGCTGGGATCGCGGTGACCGGACGTGTGACGGACAATGTCTTTCTTACCCCGAATGACCGCCGTTCCGATGTCGTGACGGTCCTGTCGCCGTGGATGACCCTGTCATACCGCGCCGAGGATTTCCGGCTGAACCTTGAGGCCAGCAGCGAGATCGGGCGCTTCGTAGATTAATCGCAGGAGAATTACGAAGATTACTTCCTTGGGGCCCAAGCACAGTACCGGATCAACGACAATCTCTTTGCCTTCGGTGGTCTGGATTACGAACTGGTGCATGAAGGGCGCGAGTCGCCTGACGATGTAAGCGGCCTGCGTCCCACCGAATTGCGCGAGGCAAGCGGATACCTGGGGATCGGCGGCACACTGGCTGAGCGGTCTTTCCGGTTGGGCCTCAATCTGCGCGACCTGGATTACGAAGACACGCCCGCCGCCCTGGGTACGGTGGTGGACAATGACGATCGTGATCGCCGTCAGGTCGAATTCGGCGGGCGCATGGGTGTCGCGGACCTTGGTGATGGCGAAGTGTTCCTGCAAGGCATCTACGACAAGCGCGAATATGATCAGCCCGTGGACAACATGGGCCTTGGGGTCCAGCGGGGATCGGAAGGATACCAGGCCGCGATCGGCTATACCGGCAGCATCGGGCCGCTGCGTGGCGAAGTGCTGCTTGGCATGATCTCGCAGTCCTATGACGACCCGCGCTTCGGCACGACCGAGGCGCTTGATCTGGGCATGGATCTGACGATGGAACTGGATGGCGCCACATCGCTGGATGTCGTCGTCGACCGCACCCTGGAAGAGACAACGATCAGCGGGTCCTCTGGCTATATCTCGACATCGGCGGGTGTGCGCATGCGGCACAGTGTGGCCCCTGACATGTCGCTTGCGGCCTATGCCTTTCTGACGCGGAACGATTATCAGTCCATCGCGCGGACGGATCATCTGGCGGAAGCGGGTGTTTCCTTGCGCTACTACCTCAATCCGCGGCTTTATCTTGATACCGAGTATGACTTCCGCCAGCGCCAATCCGACATCGCCGGCGCGGATTACGATGAGCACAGGGTATCGCTGACCTTCGGCGCATCGCTCGAACCGCGCGTGCAGGCAGATTCAGGCAGCCTGGCGCAGGCGGGCAATGGCGGCTTCTATGCCGGTCTTGCGGTCGGCGATACGGCGCTGCACAGCAAGGTTGACGGGGCGCGCGGGTCTGGCGGCAGCCTGACCGCCGATTTCGGAGAGCACGCAGCCGCCGCGAGCGTATTTGCCGGGTATCGTCAACACTACGGGGCGCTTGTCCTGGGGGCCGAGGCCGATTTCGAGGCCAGCAGCGCATCCTGGAGCCATGCCGGAAACCGCAATTTCGGGGTAGAGCGCGGAAATGCCTTTTCGGCCAGCGCGGTCACCGGCTTGCAGACACAGGACGGTCATCTTTTCTACGGCCGCTTCGGCGTCGTGTCCGCATCCTTTGACAGCACGTACCAACGCGGGGGCGGCGCGGCCGTGCGGGAC
>JBFFQZ010000232.1:0-5107 GCA_041573235.1 Sulfitobacter sp.
CCGCGCGCTCGCAAATGCCTACATGGGGTCCGTCAGCTCGTCCAACGACCGGATCGCCGAGGCGATTGCCGTCATCCGCGACGAATGGCGCCGGGCCGCCGAAGAGGGCGTGACCGAAGAGGAACTGGCGAACGCCAAGACCTATCTGACCGGCGCCTATCCGCTGCGTTTCGACGGCAATCAGACGATCGCGGGGATCCTCGTAGGGATGCAGATGATTGGCCTGGGACCCGACTACGTGAACACCCGCAACGACCGGGTCGAGAAGGTCACGCTGGAGGATGTCAAACGCGTGGCTGCCGAGCTGCTCGATCCCGATGGGCTGCATTTCGTCGTGGTCGGCAAGCCCGAGGGCCTGAACGGCACGGAAGCTGACTGAACGACAACGCCCCCGATCCGGCCGGTTCGGGGGCCGTTTAGGTCACTCGCCGTAGGGCACCCAGATGTTCTTGACCTCTGTCGCGGCCTGCAAAAAGGCGTGCGTGTCCGGGGCGTACCAGTCCACGGCCTGACCGTTCTGTACCCAGCTGCGTTTCAGGTTGCTCGCCGCGCCATGCTCCACCGTCTTGTCGTGGCCCGGATCGGCAAAGTTCCAGACCGCTTCGATGTCCATGTGCCGCGCCATCGGTTCCGCCATGTCCGCGTGCTGTCCGGTCAGGATGTTGACCACCCCGGCGGGCACATCGGACGTTTCAAGCACCTGCCCGAAATCCGTCGCCACAAGCGGAAACGGCTCTGACGCGGCAAGCACGACGCGGTTGCCCATGGCGATGGCAGGCGCCATGACGGCGACCAGCCCCAGCAGCGGCGCCTCTGCCGGGCACAGCGCGCCGATGACACCCACCGGTTCCTTCATCGCAAGCGCCACGCCACGGATCGGCACCCCGTGCACCTGCCCGTCGTATTTGTCGGCCCAGGCGGCATAGGTAAACAGGCTCTGCACGGCGGCGTCGACTTCCTTTGCACCGGACTTGCCGCCCTGCATCTGGTCCAGCCGCCGCGCGAATTCCGCCGCGCGCGCCTCGAGGTTCTCGGCGATGTAATAGAGGATCTGCGCGCGCAGGTGGCCGGTCGTCCTTGCCCATCCCTTTGCGGCCTGCGCCGCCTCCACCGCGTTGCGCACGTCCTTGCGGTTCCCCTGCGAGGCATGACCCAGCAGCGCGCCGCCCTTGCCATGTACCGGTGCCGAATAGCCGCTGTCGGGGCGCGCCTGCTTGCCGCCGATATAGAGCTTGGAGGTGCGGTCGATGCCGCCCGCGGGCGCACCGTCGCCGGTAAAGGCTGTGGGCGCCGACAGTTTCTTTCCGCTTGCCCTGGGCCTTGTGTATGCGGCCAGCCCTTCCCAGCCGCCCTCCCGGCCAAAACCGCTTTCGCGCACGCCGCCAAACCCCGCGGCCGCGTCCATCATGTTGGTGCCGTTGACCCACACGATGCCCGCAGCCAGCTTTGGCGCGATGTCGAGCGCGAGGTTGACGTTCTCGCTCCACACGCTCGCGGCAAGGCCATAGCGGCTGTTGTTGGCGATGCTCACCGCATCGGCGGGGGTGCGGAACGTCGTCGACACCAGCACCGGGCCAAAGATTTCCTCCTGCATCAGCGTGTCCGCGGGATGCAGCCCTTCGATCAGGGTCGGGGGATAGAAATTGCCGTTGTCCGGAATGTCACAGGCGGCCACATGGGTGCTGCCCGCGGTGTTTGCATCGACCAGGGCGCGGATGGTGGCCAGCTGTGATGCGTCCACGATCGCGCCGACGTCGATGGATTTGTCCAGCGGCGACCCCACCCGCAGCTTGTCCTTCCGCGCGCGCAGCTTGGCGTGGAACTGATCCGCCACCGGTTCATGCACCAATAGCCGCGAGCCCGCGCAACAGACCTGCCCCTGGTTGAACCAGATTGCGTCGACCAGCCCCTCGACGGCTGAATCCAGATCGGCGTCGTCGAAGACGATGTAGGGCGATTTGCCACCCAGCTCCAGTGTCAGCGCCTTGCCGCTGCCCGCCGTTGCCTCGCGGATGCGCCGACCCACGGCGGTCGAGCCGGTAAAGGCGACCTTGTCCACGGGCGCGTTCACCACCATTTCGCCGACCGCGCCATCGCCCGTGACGATGTTGACGACACCCTTGGGCACGCCCGCCTGTCCGCAGATGTCGGCAAACAGCATCGCCGTGAGCGATGTGTATTCCGCCGGTTTCAGCACCACGGTATTGCCCATCGCAAGCGCCGGGGCGACCTTCCACGCGAGCATCAGCAGCGGAAAATTCCACGGGATCACCTGGCCACACACGCCAAGCGCGCGGGCATCGGGCAGGGCGCTTTCCATCAGTTGCGCCATGCCCGCGTGATAATAGAAATGCCGCTGCGCCAGCGGCAGGTCGATGTCGCGCGCCTCGCGGATCGGCTTTCCATTGTCGAGCACTTCCAGCACCGCGAAAAGGCGGCTGTGCTTTTGCAGGAGCCGCGCAAGGGCATAGAGCACGCGCGCCCGCGCGGGCCCGCCCGCCGCTTCCCACTTGGGCTGGGCGCGCCGCGCCGCCTTGACGGCGGCGTCCACATCCGCCTGCGTGGCCTGCGTCAGATGGGCCAGCACCTCTCCGGTGGCGGGATTGCAGCTTTCGAACACCGCGCCGGGATCGGTCATGGCCCCATCGATGAAATGGCCGAACCGGCCGCCCTGATCGACGATCCACGCCAGCGCTTCAGAGGCGTCTTCGGGGGCGGTGCCATAGTCCATCGTGTCGAAAATGTCTGCGATGCTCATCTGCGGTGGCCTTTCGGTGCCGTCGGGAGGATTAACCTCTCGTAAGGTATTGTAAATAAATCGTTTCGGTTACCCATGGGTAACCTCAGCTCGTGGCGTGGCGGTATCCTGCGGAGTAGCTGCCGGTCACGTGATGCTCAAGCTGCCGCTCGATGTCGTTCAGCAGCGATGACGCGCCAAAGCGGAACAGATCCGGCTGTAGCCAGCGGTCGCCCAGTTCTTCCTTGATCAATGCCAGATAGGTGATCGCGTCCTTCGCCTTGGAAATCCCGCCCGCCGGTTTGTAGCCGACGCGGAACCCGGTGCGGTCGTAATAGTCGCGAATGGCGCGGATCATCACCAGCGTGACAGGCAGGGTGGCGTTCACGCTTTCCTTGCCGGTCGAGGTCTTGATGAAATCGGCCCCCGCCATCATGCACACCAGCGAGGCGCGCGCCACGTTGCGCAGGCTGCCCAGCTCTCCGGTGGCGAGGATCGCCTTGACGTGGGCCGCGCCGCAGGCCGCGCGGAACGCCTTCATCTCGTCATACAGCGCCTGCCAGTTGCCTTCGAGCACATGCCGCCGGGAGATGACGATGTCGATTTCCGCAGCACCGGCGGCGACGCTTTGTTCGATCTCCGCAATGCGCAGGGGCAAAGGCGATAGCCCGGCGGGAAAGCCGGTGGACACCGCCGCGACGGGAATGCCCGTGCCGCGCAGGGCCGTGACGGCGGCCGGGATCATCTCGTGATAGACACAGACCGCGCCGGTGGTGATCGGCCCCATATCCAGTGCTTCCAGCAGCGATGGCGCGACGGGCTGTTTCGCCTTGGCGCACAGGCGTCCGACCCGCCGCACCGTGTCATCACCGGACAGGGTTGTCAGGTCGATGCAGGTGATCGCCTTCAGCAGCCACGCCGCCTGATGCGCCTTCTTGACCGACCGCCGGGCGCTGATGCTCGCCGCGCGCCGCTCGATCGCCGAGGTGTTGGCCTGTGCGCTCAGGACCCAGTTGAGGTCAAGCGGCATGCCGGTGTTGCGCGGCTCTGTCACCTGCGGCAATTGCGTCGCTGCGGGGGCGGAGGTGGACGAGATCGTGGAAGCGGACATGGGGCAGCCTTGCGGTTAACGGGGTTTGGAGAAGCTCGCATGGGCCAAGGGCGCAATGCAAGGGAGCGCGCGGCGTCATCCCGGCCAAGTTTCACGTGCCGGGGCCTCGGCCCTAGCTGCCGCGATAGGTCGAATAGCCGAACGGAGACAGCAACAGGGGCACGTGGTAATGCGCCTCTGGATCGGAGATGCCGAAACGGATCGGGATCTCGTCCAGAAAACGTGGTTCTTCGGGCGGCGTGCCCGCTTCATCGAGGTAGGCACCAGCGGAGAACACCAACTCGTAGGTGCCGGGGACGAAATCCGATTGCGGCAGGATAGGCACGTCGGTGCGGCCATCGGCATTGGTGCGCATCTGCGCCATCGGCATCCGCACAGCCCCGGAGCTCCGGTACCGCGTGATCTCGATCCCCGCCGCAGGGCAGCCCCGCGCGGTGTCGAGAACATGGGTGGTCAGATAACCGTTGGTCATGAGGGACGCTCCGTTCGGAAGGCAGGTTTTCGCGGACAACGAGGCCTCGCGTGTGCTGATCGACCGTCAGGATTGCGTTGATTCGGTGAAACCACAAGCGATTCGCCACTTTCTCGCGGAATGATTCGTTTTTGCTTTGACGGATGATTCGGTGTCAGACTATATCTGGGGGTGTGGCCATTGAAGTACAGATCCTGTGGCGGCGGGATCGATATATGGTGTTCAGGCCCTGGGGGAGTTCGGGATGAAACGAGAGGCGGTTTGCGCGGCGATTCTTGCGGTACAAGCTGGCTTGGTGGGTACGCAGAACGTTCCCACGGACCCCCGCCCGGTTTCACACGGCAAAGCCCGGTCACATCCTCGCTTTCGAGGAATTTCAATTCTACGGACGGCCAACCGCATCGCGCGGAGTCTTGAGGTCGACCGTAACACGCTCCAATCGTCCGACATGATCCAGATAGGCCAGCGGTTAAGAATACCTAGCTGATAATAATAATAACAGACGTCTCAGCGACACTCGGACGAGCAGCGGGCCGGACAGCAATGTCCGGCCCGACTGTCATTCGGCGGCGCTTTTGCAAATTGCGGGTCAGGGGCGTTTTGTGCAACGTGGAGTGAGCCACGCCAGTAAAGGACACTCCATGACCCGATACCCTCGTGATTTTACCGGATACGGCGCCACGCCCCCTGATGCGGCCTGGCCCGGCGGCGCGCGGATCGCGGTGCAGTTCGTGGTCAACTATGAAGAGGGCGGGGAAAACTGCGTGCTGCACGGCGATGCCGCGTC
>JBFFQZ010000233.1:0-5086 GCA_041573235.1 Sulfitobacter sp.
CCGCCGCCAGATGCAGCCCCACGAAGACGCGCCGCAATGGGGGGGCGCGATCCTGTGGCGGGGCACCACGCAGGCGAAACCGTTCCTGTCGGGCGCGTCGATGGTGCTGATCGGGCACCAGGGCCTGCGGTTTGTCAGCTATCCGATATCGGCGCCAGATCCCGAAACGGGCAACGCCACGATCAACTGGATCTGCAATCTGCAGACCGACCCGGCCGCCGGGTTCCGCAAGGAAGACTATAGCCGGGCGGCCAACCTCGATGATTTTCTGCCCGCGTTCGAGGACATCCGCTTTGACTGGCTGGACGCGCCCGCGCTGATCCGCGGCGCGCAGGAGGTGTTCGAGTACCCGATGGTGGACCGCGACCCGCTGGACAGCTGGACGGTCGGGCGCACCACCCTGATGGGAGACGCGGCGCATGCGACCTATCCCGTCGGCTCCAACGGGGCCGGCGCAGGGATCCTTGATGCACGCAAACTGGTCGCGGCATTCCTGGCGCACGGCCTGACGCCACGGGCGCTGCTGGCCTATGAGGCCGAAATGCTGCCGGTGACGTCAAAGATCATCGAAACGAACCGTGCCGCCGGACCCGACAAGATCCTGGACATGATCGAACAGCGCAGCGGCGGGCAGTTCGACACCATCGAGGACGTCATCGGACAGGCCGAGATGGCCGAACACGCTGCCACCTACAAACGCATCGCGGGCTACGGCATCGCCGAAACGAACGATCGGCCACCGATCATCGCACCCGGCGCCCGGTTCGAGACCGGCGCGCCATGACCCGCGCGGAACAGGTCACGATCAACCGCACGGGCCGGGTTGCGGTTGTCTCCTTCGACACCGGGCACCGCGCCAACGCTCTGTCGTTGGATCTGATGCGGGAATTGACGGCCGCCGCGCGCAGTTTCGAAGGTGATGCGGTCACTTCGGCCGTGATCCTGACCGGCAGGCGGGATGTTTTTTCGATGGGGTTCGATCTGCGCGATGCGCAGGCGCTACGCGACGCGCCGCTGCCCGAACAGCGCGTCGCATTGCAGACCGGCGCGCGTCTGTGTGCCGCCTGGGAGGCGGTCGCGCCGCTGACCATCTGTGCCGCAGAAGGGTTCTGCATTGGTGGCGGCGTGGCGCTTGCGGTGGCCTGCGATCTGCGGGTGATCGGGGAAACCGTGCGCCCGTCGCTGCCCGAAATCGCGCGGGGGCTGAACATGTCCTGGGGGTCGGTGCCGCGCATCACGGCGTTGGTCGGTCCGGCCCGGGCCAAGCGCCTGATCCTGCTGGCCGAAGAACTGAGCGCCGCGCAGGCGCAACACTGGGGTCTGGCGGATGCGGTGGCACCGGACGGTACCGTGCTCGCTGCGGCGCATGAGTTGGCGCAAAAGGCCGCCGCCCAGCCTCCTGTGGCGCTGCGGATGGGCAAGAGCAGCATCAACGCCTACGCCGCGGCCCTGTCGGGCGCCGTCGCCCATGCGGACGCGGATCAATTCGCGCTGGCGCTGTCCGGTGAGGATGCGCAGTCGGCCATTGATGATTTCTTCAAACGGCGCGACGCGTTGGCCAAACCGGACTAGCGCGCAGCCGCAGGGCCTGCCGAAGAAGGCAACGCCTCTCCGGCAGGCACGGGTGTTCCGGGCCCCCTGAATTCTGCGCGTGACAAAGGCAGCCGCTTTGCCCACGTTGCGCGCAAAGAACACCTTGGGGAGACGGGTGATGCATATTCTGGTGGCAGGCGCGGGAATCGTGGGAATGTCCTGTGCCATATGGCTGCAAAGAGCGGGGCACGAAGTCACTGTGGTGGACCGGACCGGGCCCGCCTCGGGCACCAGCCACGGCAACGCGGGCGTTCTGGCGGCAGGTGCCGTCGTTCCGGTGACCACCCCCGGTCTGCTTGCCAAGGCGCCGGGCATGCTGTGGGACCGCGACGCACCATTGTTCCTGAAATGGCGCTATCTGCCGCGGCTGCTGCCGTTTCTGACGCGCTATCTTCGGCATGCCACCGACGCCCATGTCGATCACTACGCGCGCGCCATGTCCGCCTTGCTGCACGACAGCGTCGAGCAACATCTGGCCCTGTCACACGACACGCCCGCCGCGCGCTTTGTCTCCACCGAGGATTACTGCTTTGGCTATAGCTCCGCTGCCGATTTCGCGGCCGACAGCTATTCTTGGGGCAAACGCCGCGCGCAGGGTGTGCGCTATGAGGTTGTCTCGGGGGCGGAATACGCCGCCTATGACCCTGTGTTCGGCGACGCGTTCGGCACGGTGGTGCGCTGTAAGAACCACGGCCGCATCAGCGACCCGGGTGCCTACGTCAAGGCGCTGTGCGATCATTTCGTGGCCGAGGGCGGCACGCTGGAAATAACAACGATCACCGATATCGAGATGTCGCAGGGCGCGATTGCCGCGCTTGTCACCGACGCGGGCCGGATGCGCGCGGACAAGATCGTCTTTGCGATGGGCCCTTGGTCGCGCGAAATTGCCCATAAACTGGGCGTCAAGGTGCCCTTCGAAAGCGAGCGCGGCTATCACATCGAGCTGATCAACCCCTCTGCGATGCCCCGTGCGCCGATGATGGTGGCGGCGGGAAAATTCGTCGTGGCCCCCATGGAAGGGCGGATCCGTGCCGCCGGCGTGATCGAGTTTGGCGGGCTGAAGGCCGGGCCAAGCCGCGGGCCGGTCGAATTGCTCAAACGGCAGGTCAAGGCGCTGTTGCCTGATGTCACCCATGACGCGATTGTCGAATGGATGGGCCATCGACCCGCCCCGGTGGACAGCCTGCCGCTGATCGGTGCCAATGATCCGGGCACACGGAGCTATAGTGCCTTCGGACATCAGCATGTCGGATTGACAGGTGGGCCGAAAACAGGTCGTCTGATCGCGGATATGATCTCAGGGGCCAGTCCGAACATGGATGTCAGCCCCTTCGATCCGTCAAAATTTCGTGGCCGCTAGAGCCACCATCAACCGGGAGATTTCTATGAAGACCTTTGCCACACTCGCCTGCAGCGCCGCCTGCGTGCTGACCGCGGGCGCCGCACTCGCTGGTGGCCATGCGCAGAAATGGGACATGCCAATGGCCTATGCGGCCACGAACTTTCACTCCGAACAGGGCGTGATTTTTGCCGACAAGGTGCGCGAATATACCGATGGCGCGATCGACATCACGGTACACCCCGGCGGATCGCTGTTCGGCGGTGGCGACATCAAGCGCGCCGTGCAGACCGGCCAGGTGCCCGTCGGCGAGCGGTTCATGTCCGCGCATGCCAACGAAGCGCCCCTGCTGGGCTGGGACAACCTGCCCTTCCTCGCGACCAGCTATGCCGAAAACGCCAAGCTGTGGGCCGTGGCCAAGGACACCGTGAACGCACAGCTGAGCGATCTGAACATGGTTGCACTCTACACCTGCCCCTGGCCGGGACAGGGATTCTATTTCAACAAGGAAGTCGGATCCTCGGCAGACACCCAGGGGGTGAAGTTCCGCTCCTACAACTCGGCCACAGCGACCTTCGCCGAAGAACTGGGCATGATCCCGGTCCAGATCGAAGCCGCCGAGCTGAGCCAGGCGCTGGCAACCGGCGTGGCGTCCGCCTTCATCTCGTCAGGCTCGACCGGGTATGACCGCAAGGTGTGGGAACATCTGAGCCATTACTACAAGGTCAACGCCTGGCTGCCGCGCAACTATGTCGTGGCCAACAAACAGGTCTGGGACGGGCTGGATGAGGCGACACAGGCAGGCATCATGAAAGCCGCCGATGAAACAGCCGCCTCCTGCGCGCAGAAGTCCGAAGAGCTGTCGGATTTCTATTTCGCGGAGCTGGCAAAGAACGGCATGACCGTGGCCGACGCGACGCCTGAATTCCTGGCGGAACTGCAGGAAATCGGTGCGAAGATGACGGCTGAATGGCTCGAAACCGCCGGTCCCGACGGTCAAAAGATCATCGACGCATACAAAGCCGCCCAGTAAGGCACATCAGGCGCAGCCCCTCGACGGCGGCTGCGCCATCCATTTTCCCAAAGGACTTTTCTCATGCGCGACTGGTCGCCGGTGCTGGGCCTGCCCCTGTGGTTCTGGCTTTTTGTCTTGCCGTCCGTGTTCGGTCTCATGTGCTTTGCCGCAGGCCCGACGCTTGAACGGCGCATGCGCCCGCTGTGGCGCACGCTCGACCGGATCTATTTCGCCAGCGGCGCCATCGCGGCCTGTTTCATGGTCACCATCCTGTTGCTGATCGTCGCCCAGATGGTCGCGCGCTGGACCAATGTCGCACTGCCCGGCACCACCGAATTCGCAGGCTATGCCATGGCCGCCACATCGTTTTTCGCGCTGGCCCATGCGCTGACCCGGGGTGCGCACATCAGGGTGTCGATCATCCTGAACTGGAACCGCTTCACCTCGCGCTGGCTGGATCTGTTCGCGATATTCGCCGCCGCCTTCATCGCCACCTATTTCGCGCGGTTCGCCGTGAAGACGAACATGTTCTCGGAAATGCTCAACGACCGCACGCAGGGTCAGGACCAGATCCCCGAATGGGTCGTCACCCTGTTCAGCCTGCCCGCAACACCGCTTGGCGACTGGGGCAGCGCGATGGGCAGCGCCTCGTCCAAGCTGGTCTATACACCGGTCTGGATCCCGCAGCTTGCCATGTCCGCGGGCGCGATCCTGCTGGCCATAGCGCTTTGGGACACGCTATACCGGACCATCATCACCGGGCGAAACCCCATCGTATCGGAGGCCGTGGAATGACCGAAGCCTATGCGACGATCGTCTTTCTGTTTGTCCTGTTCACGCTGTTGGGGTCGTCCATCTGGATCGGCCTTGCGCTGATGGGCGTGGCCTGGGTCGGGCTTGAGCTGTTCACGACGCGGCCCGCGGGCGACGCGATGATCACCACGATCTGGACCTCGTCCAGCAGCTGGACCCTCACCGCCCTGCCCTTGTTCATCTGGATGGGCGAGATATTATACCGAACGCGACTATCCGAGGACATGTTCCGCGGCCTGTCGCCCTGGATGGCGCGGCTGCCGGGCGGGCTGGTGCATACCAATATCGTGGGCTGCACCGTGTTTGCGGCGGTCTCGGGTTCTTCG
>JBFFQZ010000234.1:0-5063 GCA_041573235.1 Sulfitobacter sp.
CCAGGGCGCCCCGCGACCGGGTCGCGGCCAAGCTGGGCATCGAGGCATTCGAGACGCCGACGGGGTGGAAGTTCTTTGGCAATCTGCTCGATGCGGGCAAGGTGACTATCTGTGGCGAGGAAAGCGCCGGTACGGGATCGAACCACGTGCGCGAAAAGGATGGGCTGTGGGCCGTGCTTCTTTGGCTGAACATTCTTGCGGTGCGGAAGATGTCGGTCGCCGGGATCGTCACCGATCATTGGCGAACCTTCGGACGCGATTATTATTCGCGCCATGATTTCGAGGGTGTCGCAGCAGACAGGGCGGACAGGCTGATGCGCGACCTCGTCGCCAAGCTGCCGGGACTGACCGGACAGGAAATTGCCGGTCTTACCGTTTCGGCCGCGGATGAGTTTTCGTATGACGATCCGGTGGACGGGTCGGTCAGCGCGCATCAGGGCATCCGGATTTATTTCGAGGGGGGCGGCCGGGCGGTGTTCCGCCTGTCGGGAACCGGCACACAGGGCGCCACGCTTCGTCTCTACCTTGAGCAATATGCCGGTGCGGAGGCAGATCACGGCGTCGATGCACAGACCGCGCTGGCCCGTGTCCGGGATGCCGCGCATCAGGTCAGCGACCTTGCCGCGCAGCTCGATAGAACGACGCCCGATGTCATCACCTAGTACACTACCCGTTTCGGCCCCCGGACAATCTGATGACGGCCAGAGCCTGTCGAGAGGCGGGCAACGGTCAAATGGCGCCGCTGTCGTCCGGCCCCGGGCGGGCCGGGTCGAAAACCGCTGGGCTTGGGGGGCAGGGCAGGCGATGCTACGCATACGGCTACAGTCAGGGAAGAAACCATGAGCACATTCGACGAAGACCTGTTTTTGAAGGGGATGGAACAGCGCAAGGCGACACTTGGTGCCGCATATGTCGATCAAAACCTTGCCGCAGCAGATGATTTCACGAGACCGTTCCAGGAAGCGATGACCGCGTGGTGCTGGGGCTTTGGCTGGGGCGACGATGTGATTGACGCCAAGACGCGGTCGATGATGAACCTGTCGATGATTGGCGCGCTGGGCAAGATGCAGGAGTGGGAAACCCACTGCCGGGGTGCCCTGAACAACGGTGTGACCCGAGAAGAGCTGCGCGCGATCATCCACGTGATCGGGATCTACTGCGGCGTGCCCCAGGCGCTGGAATGTTTCCGCGTGGCCCGCAGGGTTCTGGATGAGCAAAAAGGCCCTGCGGACGAGACCTGAGGCTAGCGGCCCTCGAACGTCTGCACGGTGATGTCCGCCTCTTCGAGCGCGCGGCGCACCGATTGGGCGATCTGCACGGCGGTGGGCGTGTCCCCATGCAGGCAGATCGTGTCGATGGCCGCCGGAATCTGCTTGCCGCTTTCGGTGATGATCGCGCCTGCCTTGACCATCTCGACCATGCGGCGCCCCGCCACGTCGGGATCGTGGATCACCGCACCCGGCAGCTTGCGGTCAACGAGCGTGGCGTCGTCGTTATAGGCGCGGTCGGCAAAGATCTCTCCGGCCCAGCGACAGCCGAGGGATTCGACCGCCTCCTGGTGGGCCGTTGCCGCGAGGATCATGATGATGAGGTCGGGGTCGACGGACAGCGCCGCCTCGTAGAGATCGCGCGCCAGGTCCACGTCTTCGGAGGCCATGTTCGACAGTGCGCCGTGCAGTTTGAGGTGCCGCACGGATGCGCCGATGCTGCGCGCCATTCCGATGCTGGCCGCAACCTGATAGCGGATCTGGTTTTGCAGCGTGGCGCGCGGCACGCTCATCCGGTTGCGCCCGAATCCGGCCAGATCCATGAAGCCCGGATGCGCGCCGATGCCTACCCCGTTCTTGTGGGCCATGCCCATGGTCGCGATCATCGTGTCCGCGTCGCCCGCGTGACCGCCGCAGGCGATATTGGCCGAGGTCACGGTGTTCAGCAGTGCCTTGTCATCGCCCATGGTCCAGGGGCCAAAGCTTTCGCCCATGTCGGCATTGAGGTCTACGCGCATGATAATGTCTCCTTGGTGGATGCAGGGATGTTGCAGAGTTCCGGCCGCGGATCAATACCGGGCTACATGCCCGGCTGACGGATCTGGCCGAGTGTCCGGCCATAAAGCCGGGGCAGCAGAATGGGGGTCAGGTACATCGGCAACTGCCAACACCCGATGAATATGAGAAGTGGTGCGATCGTGTCGGGCGGGAGTGCGACGAGGAACAGCGCGATATTGCGGTTGCCCGCGCCGATGGCCAGAGGGCCGGCAACAGGGCGTAACGCGGTATGCCTCAGGGCGAAAAGCGTCGCGACCTGAAGACCGTAACCGACGGCGAAGGCCAGAAGCGCCCAAAGCGCGACCTGCCCCGGCGATTCCCGAAGCGCCGCGTTGAGTGGAGCCATCAACGCCACGACGATGACCGAAAACGCCACGACCGACAGCCCGTCCAGCGTCTGCACCTGTCTGGCCGTGGGGCGTTTTACAAGCCATGCGCGCAAAACAAAGCCAAGCGCCGTCGCGAGCAGGATCACGCCCAGCACAACGGCGGCAGAGCGCATCACCTGCGCCGGGTCCGCCATCTGCGGGGACAGCAACAGCACCGGCAGCACGGTCAGGGGAAACGCCGCCGTGCCCAGTACCATGATCTGCATCATGCGGCCCGCATCCAGCCCCAGCAGCAGCGCGAGATTCGTGCTGCCTGAAATCGCGGGCGCCGAGGTGACCAGCACGACGGCCAGCGCTGCAGGCGTATGTGCCAGACCCACCGCCGCGAACAGCGCCAGCGCGCCCAGCGGCAGGGCAAGCTGCAACACCACAACGGCCCCCAACCCCCAGCGCAGATCACGCACCGCCCCGCGCACGCCTTCATGTCCTATGCGCAGTGCGGTGATCAGCAACAGCCCCGCAACCATCACGGGCAGCCACGGCGCAAGCAGGCCTGCCACTCTGGGCAGCAACAGCCCGGCCAGCAGACCGATGATCAGGCAGCTGCGGGCGTGCATCGACGCAAGGCGGAACGCCTGTGTCATCCGTTACCGGTTCGTGAAATTGCGTGGCGGTACATGGAGCCTCCCCTGCGGTGATCTGAGCAGAGCGCAGACCCGAAGGCAATGCGCCCGCACTGCTCCGCAGGCCCGGAGCACCTTCTAAGCCGGGTGATCTTCGAGCACTAGATCGCTGGCCTTTTCGCCGATCATGATCGCGGGCGCGTTGGTGTTGCCCGAGACGATCTCGGGCATGATCGAACAATCGGCGACCCGCAGCCCCGAGATTCCGTGTACCCGAAGGCGCGCGTCCACCACGGCCGTCTTGTCGTTGCCCATCTTGCAGGTGCCCGTGGGATGATAGATCGACGCGGTGTTGTTGCGCGCCCAGTCGAGCGTGGCATCGTAGTCGTCGATGTCGAGGCTCGGGTTGGGGCGGAACTCTTCCGATATCTTCGATGTCAGTGGCGCATGGCGCGCGATCCGGCGGGCAATGTTGACGCCCTCGACGATCGTGCGGCAGTCGGTTTCTGTTGAGAGATAATTCGGGATGATCCGGGGATAGGCGCGTCCGTCGGCAGAGCCAAGGCGGATCTCGCCCTTGCTTTCGGGGCGCAGTTGGCACACCGACATGGTGAAGGCGGAAAACTTGTCCGCGCCCTTGCCGGGGTTCTCGGCGGACAGGGGTTGCACGTGGAACTGGATGTCCGGTGTCTCCAGATCCTTGCGGGTTTTCATGAAGCCGGTCGCAAGGCTTGCCGCCATGGTCATGGGGCCCGCGCGGAACATCAGGTACTTCAGGCCGATGCGGGCCTGGCCAGACAGGGTCGACACCTCGTCGTTCAACGTCGGTTCATGCGTCTTGTAGACCAGCCGCGCCTGCAGATGGTCCTGCATGTTCTTGCCCACGCCGCCCAGATCCCGGATCACGTCGATGCCGTGGTCGCGCAGTTGTTCCGCCTCGCCGATGCCCGACAGCATCAGCATCTGGGGAGAGTTGATGGTGCCGCCGGACAGGACGATCTCCTTGCCTGCAGAGACGGTTTGCAGGGTGCCGGAGCGGCCACGGTATTGCACGCCCGTTGCCCTGCTGCCCTCGATCACGATCTTCTCGACCTGTGCGTGGGTGACGATCCGCAGGTTCGGGCGCTGTTTCACCGGATTCAGATAGGCAACCGCCGCCGAACAGCGTCGGCCATTGCGCGATGTCAGCTGGAAAAAGCCAACGCCCTCCTGTTCGGCACCGTTGTAATCGGAGTTGAAAGGATAGCCCGCCGCCTGCGCGGCTGCGACCCATGCATCGGTGATCGGCCGCTGGATACGCATGTTCGAGACTGACAGAGGGCCCTGATTGCCATGAAACGGATCGGCGCCGCGCTCGTTGTTCTCGGAGCGTTTGAACAGGGGCAGCACATCATCCCAGCCCCAGCCGACATTGCCCATCTGCCGCCACCGGTCATAGTCCTGCGACTGCCCGCGTACATAAAGCAATCCGTTAAGAGACGAAGACCCGCCCAGCACCTTGCCGCGGGGCCATTCGATCGACCGACCGTTCAGACCTGGGTCTGGCTCGGTCTTGTAGCACCAGTCGACGGCGGGATTGTGGATCGTCTTGAAATATCCGACCGGGATGTGGATCCAGGGGTTGAGATCCCTGCCACCGGCTTCCAGCAGGATGACCTTGTTGCGCGGATCGGCACTGAGCCGGTTGGCCAGGACGCACCCGGCAGATCCGGCACCCACGACGATGAAATCTGCGTCCATTTTGGAATCCTTCCCTCTGCTCAAGAAATTTCTATACAGAAGCGTTAATCCGCGCCAGTGTGGTTTTGAAACGAACAGTCTCAATAATTGCCGCTGTTGGGCCGGAAGAAAACGAAATGAGTGTAGAAAGTAACCTGAAGGGGATTTCGCGTCGCGATCTTTTCCGCGTGGCGGGCCACTAGGGAATGAGCTCGACCTTGATGGCTGCGGGCAGCTTTGGCGGCGCGATGAACCTTACCAACCTGGCGGTAGCTGCGGAATCGACCTACGAAAAGCGATTCAACAAAGAGGCGAAATTCAATCTGAAGTTCGGCGCTTCCGGCTTC
>JBFFQZ010000235.1:0-5042 GCA_041573235.1 Sulfitobacter sp.
CGCCTCGGAAAGCTTCTGGCGTCTGACCGAGGTGATGGGGGGGCTGGGCGCAAAGCTCTATTGCTGCTCGGGCGAGATGATCGAGGACATCGCATCGGGAGAGATCCTCGTGGCCTATAACGTGCTGGGCAGCTATGCGGCGGCGCGCGATGATCTGGCCGGGCAGATCGAGATCGTCCTGCCAGCCGATTTTCCCACCACCATGATGCGCACGGCCTTCGTCTCTGCGGGCTCTGACGCGGCGCAGGACGCAGGGGCCTTCCTGCGGCACCTGATCGAGGTGCAATCGGCGCCGGGGGCCGGTCATTTCCGGCTGCCGCCGCTCAACGCCACCCAAGGGGCGACCATTCCGCTTGAAACGGCGCTAATCACCTACCTCGACAGGCTCAAGCGCCGGACCTTCATCCGCGAGTGGGAAAGCGCGATCATCCAGGTGCCCTGATCGGTCGTTTTGCGGGGGTGATTCTGAGCGAGAACTTTCGCGGGTGGCGCATTATCGACCGCAGGATGGAAAATTCCGTTCAATATTTGTGCATTTTGTGCGCGTGCGGCATTTTTTCTGCATCTGCACGGTTCCGTGCTGGCGACAGCGGAACGAAAGCCGCATGATGAGGGCAGGGTAAAACTGTTTCCTCCCGATCCACGAAGACCCTGAGACTGAAGACAATATTACAGCCGCGCGATGCCTGCCTGCACCTCCTCCCGCAGGTCACATCGCGCGGTTTTTTTGTGCCGCTGGGGAAGCTTTTAAACGCGCTGGCCGAGGGTCCATGAGATCTCATGGACAAGCGCCGCCAAACGGCTGCTAGGCGGAAGCGTTTGCGCTGACCACCTCTACATGGGTCCCCGAGGTGTGGCACACCGCCTCGCAGCGCGGCGACAGGGGCCTGTCGGTGAAAAACACGTCCATCTCGGCCAGCGAGGCAATCCGTGCAGGGGCCTTGCGTTCGAATTTGGATGCGTCCGCGACAAGATAGACGTGATCGCTTTGCTGGATGATAGTCTTGCTGATGCCGACCTCCTGGATGTCGAAATCGAGGATGTCGCCGTCCTCATGCAGCGCCGAGCAGCCGATGACGGCATAGTCAAAGCGGAACTGCTGGATCATCTGGCTCGCGAAATCCCCGATCAGCCCGCCATCGGAGCGGCGCAGATTGCCGCCCGTGACCACCACCTCGATGCTGTCGTTGGCCGACAGGATCATTGCGATGTTGATGTTGTTGGTCACCACCAACAACCCTTCGTGCCGCAGAAGTTCGGCCGCGACGGCTTCGGTCGTGGTGCCGATATTGAGAAAGACGGAACAATCATTGGGGATCTGCCGCGCGCAGGCGCGGGCGATGTCCACCTTGGCGGACTGGTTCAGCGCACGCCGCTCGTTATAGCCGATGTTGACCGTCGTTGACGGTAGCACTGCGCCGCCGTGAACCCGCTCCAGCTGCCCGGAATCGGCCAGTTCCGTCAGGTCACGGCGGATCGTTTGTGGCGTGACGCCGAAATGCGTGACCAGGCTCTCAACGGTAACCACCCCCTCGCGGCGCGCGATGTTGATGATTTCGGGTTTGCGCAGTGTCTGCCCCATTCGAGCGATCCAATCCGTTAGATGCGCGATCTTAGCGCGATTCACCCGTCGGTCGCAAATCCGGTCGCCCAGATTGACCGAAAGGGCCGGTTTCAGTGCTTTTCCGGCGCTTTATCCCGATATTATATCCACAAAAAAGGTAATGAAAATAGATCTCTAGATAAAAGCGCGCGAAAGCGAACATTTTTATCTTCCAATTTTACTCCTTTCTTGTCACGATTTGGCAAGCACCGATTACAAGCGTGCCGGGAGGATTCAAATGACGCCGGATTTCGACCTGCTGATCATCGGCGGGGGCATAAACGGATGTGGCATTGCGCGCGATGCCAGCGGGCGCGGCCTGTCTGTTTGTCTGGCGGAAATGGGCGACATCGGCGGCGCGACCTCGGCCTCTTCAACCAAACTTTTTCATGGCGGTCTGCGGTATCTCGAGTATTTCGAATTCCGTCTCGTGCGCGAGGCCTTGAAAGAGCGTGAGGTCCTGCTCAAGGCGATGCCCCATATCGCCTGGCCCATGCGGTTCGTGCTGCCCTATCACCCGTCGATGCGGTTCGACACGACGACGCCCACTTCGAAGCTGCTGGGGCTGGTGATGCCGTGGATGAAGGGGCGCAGGCCCGCGTGGCTGATCCGGCTTGGCCTGTTTCTGTACGACAACATGGGCGGGCGGAAAATCCTGCCGGGAACGACGCGTCTTGATCTGCGCGAGGCACCCGAGGGTGCGCCGCTCAAGCCGCAGTTCCGAAGAGCCTATGAATATTCTGACTGCTGGGTCGAGGATTCGCGACTTGTCGTGCTGAATGCCCGCGATGCCGAGGCACGCGGCGCAAGCATCCGCACGCGCACACGCGTGGTGTCGGCAGACCCCGAGGATGGAATCTGGCGGGTCGGTCTGCAGGAAACACCGGAGGGTGACACTTCCTTTGTGACCGCGCGGATGGTGATCAACGCGGCCGGACCCTGGGTGGGCGACGTTCTGAACGGTACGCTGAAAAGCAACGCCAGAGGCGGCGTGCGACTGGTCCGGGGCAGCCATATCGTGACGAAACGGCTGTTTGATCACGACAAATGCTATTTCTTTCAGGGCACTGACGGCCGCATCATCTTTGCGATCCCCTACGAGACGGATTTCACGCTGATCGGCACCACCGACGCCGACCACCCCGACCCGTCGGTCAAGCCCGAGTGCACGCCGCAAGAGCAGGATTACCTGATCGACTTCATCAATCAGTATCTGGCCGAACCGATTGCCCGCGACGACATCGTGTGGACCTATTCGGGTGTGCGCCCGCTTTATGACGATGGCGCCAACAGCGCCACGGCGGCCACGCGGGACTATGTGATCACCCGCGATCAAAGTCGCGGCGCGCCCAGCCTGAGCGTTTTTGGCGGCAAGATCACGACCTACCGCCGTCTGGCCGAAAGCGCGCTGGCCGAGATCGCGAGCGTCTTTCCCGATCTGCCAGATCCATGGACCGCGGGTGTGGCGCTGCCGGGCGGAGATTTTCCGGTAGATGGATTTCAACCGTTGATTGCACGCGTTCGTGCGGCTTATCCTTTCGTGCCCGTGGTTCTGGCGCGTCGTCTGGTGCGCGCCTATGGCACGGATGTGGACAAGCTCCTGGGTGAGGCACGGCAGCTGTCTGATCTGGGTGAGGATTTTGGCGCCGGTCTGTACCGGCGAGAGGTGGAATGGCTGATGACCCATGAATACGCGCGCACCGCGCAGGACGTGGTCTGGCGACGGTCCAAGCTTGGGCTGCGCATGGACGAGCAGCAGATCGCGCGGCTGGACGCATGGATGCACGAGCATCTGCGCAGTATCAAATCCAAGGCAGCTGAGTGAGGGCATGAAATGACACTGGAACTCAGAAACGTATCCAAGGAAGTCGGCGGTGCGGTGCACATCCACCCCACTGACCTGACGCTTGAGAAGGGCACGATGAACGTGCTGCTTGGCCCGACCTCGTCGGGCAAGACATCGCTGATGCGGCTGATGGCGGGGCTGGATGTGCCGAGTTCTGGCCAGATCCTCTGGCAGGGGCAGGATGTGACCGGCATGCGGGTGCAGGACCGCGCGGTGGCGATGGTCTATCAGCAGTTCATCAACTATCCCACGATGACGGTCTATGACAACATCGCGTCGCCCTTGCGTCTGCAGGGCAAATCCACCTCCGAGATCAAGGCGGCGGTCGGCAAGGCGGCGGAACTGATGCAGCTGACGCCGATGCTCAACCGCAAACCGCTTGAGCTGTCGGGCGGCCAGCAGCAGCGTTGTGCGCTGGCGCGGGCGCTGGTCAAGGATGCGGGGCTGGTGCTGCTCGACGAGCCTCTGGCCAACCTCGACTACAAGCTGCGCGAGGAATTGCGGGTCGAGATCCCGAAGATCTTCGAGGAAGCCGGGTCGATCTTTGTCTATGCGACGACCGAGCCGGAAGAGGCGCTTTTGCTGGGCGGAAACACCGCGACCCTCTGGGAGGGGCGGGTGACGCAGTTCGGCCTGACGCCGTCGGTCTACCGCACGCCGGTCGACGCGACGACGGCGCGGGTGTTCAGCGATCCGCCGATGAATTTTCTGAAGGTGCGCAAGGCGGGTGACCGGATCCTGTTCGGCGACGACCAGAGCGCCGAGGCCACCGGCCAGCTTGCGTCCCTGGGCGATGGCAGCTACCTGGCCGGCTTCCGCCCCAACCATGTAGAGATCGCCCCGCAGGGCGACAGACCCATGGCGTTCGACACCCAGCTCGTGGTGACCGAACTGACCGGGTCGGAGACCTTTGTACACCTGGACCATCACGGCGCCCGCTGGGTGGGGCTGATCCACGGGGTGCACGATCTCGCGCTTGGCGCGCCGCTGCGTGTCTACCTCGACCCGAGGCACATCTACATTTTCAGTGAGAGCGGTGACCTCGTCGCGCCCGCCTCCTACGCAGTCGCGGCATGAGGGGCTGAACATGGCAAAGATCACACTCGACAATCTTGCGCATTCCTATCTGCCCAACCCCGCGGGCGAGGATGATTTCGCGCTCAAGGAACTGAACCACGTCTGGAACGACGGCGAGGCCTATGCGCTGCTCGGATCTTCGGGATGCGGCAAGTCCACGCTTCTGAACATCATTTCGGGGCTCTTGCATCCCAGCCAGGGGCGCATCCTGTTCGACGACAAGGATGTCACCCAGGCCACCACCGCCGACCGCAACATCGCGCAGGTGTTCCAGTTCCCGGTCGTCTACGACACGATGACTGTGCGCGAAAACCTGGCCTTTCCGCTCAAGAACAGGGGCGAAAGCGCGCAGTACATTGCCGAGCGGGTGCAGCAGATTGCCAGCATGATCGGCATGGAGGCCGAGCTGGGCAAACGCGCGCGCGGGTTGACGGCGGATGCCAAGCAGAAGATCTCGCTGGGGCGGGGGATGGTGCGCGAGGATGTGAACGCGCTGCTTTTCGACGAGCCGCTGAC
>JBFFQZ010000236.1:0-5031 GCA_041573235.1 Sulfitobacter sp.
ATCATGCTGCAGCTTGATGTTGCCCGCGGAACCGGCGCTGTCGGGGACTTTGACGATGACTTCGGATGCCATGCGGCTGAGGTGTTGGACCAGCGCCGTGGTCGCGGTGGGCCCGTATGAATGCAGCGTCGGCGGTGTCGCGTGACGGCCTATGACCCCGCGCGCAAGGCTTGAAAACCACAGCTTGTCATTTGCCCGCTGGCTGACGCGCGGCGAGGGGCCTGCGACATGGATCACGCGGCCCGACGCCTTGCCGATGGCTGCGGCCAACTGCCAGGTGGCGGCGCTGGTCAGATACGACCTGAGGGTCAGCCCGTCGTTGGCCAAGGCGAGATCCGTCAGCTCCTCGATGATCTGCGGGCTGTCCTGCGCACAGCGGGCGACCGACGCGGCGCCTTGATTTCCCACCTCGGCAAAGGTCACATCGCCCAGCCCGAGGTCATGCGCCAGATACCTTTCGAACGCGCGGTCGCGCCGCCTGACAAGAACCATATCACCCGGCCCCGCCAGAAGCGCCATGCGGTGTTCAAGGTTGCCGTCAGGCGCGTCTCTCAGCAGATTGATTTCCGACTGATCACCGATGATCAGCGCAGGACCGGCCCCCGTGCCCTGCGTCACGAACGGACCGAAGTCCAACGATGACGTCAGCGCAGGCTCTTCGGCGAGCAGGCGGTGGGCAAGGGCTTGGCAGTCGTCCAAATCGGTTTCCCCCCGGTGAGATACAGAATGTGACAATGGTACGGGACGGAAATTCCGGACGAATTGACAAATCTCACTCAGGGACGGGCCATACGGGTAATCTGGGGCTTGGAAATGGAGGGTATCATGTGTCGGCTTTATGCACTTCATGCGAATGAACCGACCCGCGTGGAATGCGGGCTGGTCAAGGCACAGAACGCGCTGATGGCGCAGAGCAGGAAGGACACCCAGGGCTTTGCCCATGCGCACGGCTGGGGTGTCGCGGATTATGCCGATGGGCCGCCGATGATCGAAAAACAGCTCTGGGCTGCCTTTCACGGCGAACATTTCGCCAAGAAGGCCGCGCGGATCTATGCGCGCACCGTCGTGGCCCACGTGCGCCGCGCCACGGTCGGCGAGATCAGCATCGAGAACACGCATCCCTTCCATCACGGCAACTGGATCTTCGCGCACAACGGAACGATACCGAATTTCGACCAGTTGCGGTTCAAGATGCTCGACCATATGGACCCGCTGCACCGGTCCGAAATCAAGGGCTCAACCGACAGCGAGCATATCTTTCGCTATCTGCTGAGCCTTCAGTTGCAGCAGCCCGAACGGGGGCTGATGGGAAATCTGCACGACGCCGTGCGGCATGTGCTGAGCTGGTCCGCCGAGATCGACCCGAAGGCCAAGGTGGGCCTGAACATCGTGCTGACCGATGGAGAGCACCTGGTCGGGGCGCGGATGAACAGATCGCTCTTTTATCTGCAACGCGACTATGTTTTCGCCTGCCCGATCTGCGGCAAATCCCACGTGCATCACAAACCAAAGGCCGAATACAGATCCATCGAGATCGCGTCAGAGCCGGTGACCCACGGAGAATACTGGTACGAGGTGCCCAATGGCAGCATCTTCCAGGTGGCAGAGGATTACCGGCTCGACATCGAACCGCTGGGCGTGGGACAGGCCGCGGGCTGAGGCCGATACCTGCGTGTGCGCGGACGCGGCCTCTGTTGCCATCTTCCCGACGCCGGGATGAAACCGCCCGCCGATCGTGTCCTGAGCCTTTTCGGGTTGATGCCGATCAATTGATAGTGCCTCGGGCAGCTTTACAAATTGCGTGAAAACCGCGTTTCTTGTTGAACCTGGGTCGTGTATGGTTTCCACCTCTCAGATAAGGTTTTCCAAATTGTCGGACACAGGTCCCGCGCACGAAATTCCGAGGTGACATGACCCGAAAAACGACCCCCACAGAGTCCAAGGCCAAGAAGACCGCGGTTGCCAAAGGCTCCGCCCCCGTCAAGGTCGGCGCGACATCCCGTCGGTCGGTGCCGGTCGTGTGTCTGGGGGCATCTGCGGGCGGTCTGAAGGCGCTCAGCGATTTTCTGGACAATGTTCCCGCGGCCAGCGGCGTCGCCTTTGTCGTGGTCAATCACGCGGACCCCGACCACAAGAGCCTTATGGCCGATCTGCTGGCAAAACATACCGACATGGCCGTGCTCGCCGCCGAGGACCAGGCCGAAGTCAAACCGGATCATGTCTACGTCATCCCGCCGAACAGATATCTTGAAATCAAGAAAGGGATTCTTCATCTTAAGGAGCAGACCGACCGCAGGGGCACGCGTCTGCCGATCAACAGGTTCCTCAAGTCGCTGGCAAGGGACCTTGGCCCGAACGCCATCGCGGTGATCCTGTCGGGGGCGGGCGCGGACGGGTCGATGGCCATCCGCGAGATCAAGGAAAAAGGCGGCATCGTTCTGGTGCAGGACCCCGAAGAGGCCGCGCATGATGGCATGCCCCGCAGCGCGATCGCGACCGGCGCCGCCGACCACATCCTGTCCGTGGCTGAGATGCCGCGGATCATCAAGGCCTACATCCTTCATCCGGTGATTCAGAATTCGAAGGCAAAGAATGTCATCCGCGAGAACGCCAAAGAACTGCTGCATGATTTCACGGCCGCGCTGAAGGCCTATTCTCCGATCAATTTCGACCTCTACAAAGAAGGCACCATGTTGCGGCGCATCGAACGGCGCATGGCCCTGCGGCACATGGAAAACGCCCGCGATTACCTTGCGTTGCTCAAGGACTCTCCGGAAGAGGCGGAGAACCTGCTCGGCGATCTGCTGATCAGCGTCACGTCTTTCTTCCGCGACCACGATGCCTTCGAGCATCTGGAAAAGGAGACGATCGATGGCCTGATCAAGCCCCATGATTCGTCACGTCCGGTGCGCATCTGGGTGCCTGGCTGCGCCACGGGCGAGGAAGCCTATACGCTGGGCATGTTGTTAATCGAAAAGATATCGCAGTTGCGCAGGGACGTGAAACTTCAGATTTTCGCCTCCGATGTGGATGAAACGGCGCTGGCCGTCGCACGTGCCGGAGTCTACCCTGAATCCATCGCCGAAGATATTTCCCCAAAGCGGTTGAAACGTTTCTTCATCAAGGAAGACCACAGTTACCGCGTGACGGCGGAACTGCGCGACACCATCGTGTTCGCAAGTCAGAACGTCCTGTCCGACGCGCCCTTCTCGAAGCTCGATCTGATTTCGTGCCGGAACCTGATGATCTATCTGACCCCGGAAGCGCAGCAGCGGGTGTTGCAGATGTTTCATTTTGCCCTCAACGAGGGCGGTATCCTGTTTTTGGGGATGTCAGAAACGGCCGGAAACGGCGATGCGCGGTTCGAGCCTCTGTCCAAGAAATACCGCATCTACAAACGCCGCCCCTATTCCCACGACCGCACCATCGATTTCACCATCGGACACAGACCTTTCGCCGGATTGGGGGGCGCGCCGCACCGCGACCCGATCCGCGGTGGAGGCAACAAGCTAGCGGACTTCAGTCAGCGTCTGCTGGTGGAACACTATGCCCCGGCGGCGGTGCTGATCGATTCACGGACCGACGCGCTGTATTTCGAAGGCGCGACGGACAAATACCTGAAAGTGCCCTCCGGCGAGAATAGCCGCGATCTGCTGGCGATGGTGCGGCAGGGGCTGCGTGCCCGGCTGAGCAGCGCCATCAGGGCGGCACGGCAGACAGGGGAGCTTGCGCGCGAGCAGGCCCGCGTGACCCGCGGCGACGCCCGGATCTTGGTCACCATTGAGGTGCATCCGGTCAAACTGGACGACAATAGACTGCTGCTCGTGACCTTCGCCGATCAGCCGCAAGAGGCAAAGGTATCGTCCCACGAAAACTCCAACGCGGCAGAGAGCCACCAGCTCGAGCAGGAGCTCGAGTCGCTGCGTGCCGATCTGCGCCAGACGATCCGCGACTATGAACGCACGACCGAGGATCTGAAGGCGGTCAACGAAGAAGCGATGTCGATGAACGAAGAGTTCCAGTCGACGAACGAAGAGCTTGAGACCTCCAAGGAAGAACTGCAGTCGCTGAACGAAGAGCTGACGACACTCAATTCGCAACTTCAGCAGAAGATCGACGACGAGCGCCGGATATCGGACGATCTGAACAACCTGCTGGCAAGTTCGGGCATCGCGACCCTGTTCCTGGACACCGAGATGAAGATCATGCGGTTCACCCCGTCCACGCGGGAACTTTTCAACCTGATCAGCAACGATATCGGCCGCCCCTTCAGCGACATCACCGGCAAGGTCCTCGATCCCGGTCTGATCGACGATGCGCGAAAGGTTCTCGACAAGCTGGTGCCCATCGAGGTTGAGATCCAAGGCGACGGACCGCAGTGGTACATTCGGCGGATCCTCCCGTATCGCACGCAGGACGGAAAGATCGACGGCGTGGTCGTTACCTTTGTCGATGTGACGGAATTGAAGGCTCTGCAACGTCAGACGTCGGTGGCACGCACGTTCTCCGAGAATATCGTGAACACCCTGCGAGAGCCGCTGCTGGTGCTTGATGGCTCGTTGAAGATCCTGTCGTGCAGCGGGGCGTTCCACCGGGTGTTCGGGACCCGCTCGGAGGATCTTGTCGGCAAGCTCCTGTTCACGATCCAGGACGGACAATGGGACGTGCCGCAATTGCGGGATCTGCTGGAAGCGGTATTGCCCGAGAAGGCGACCGTGGACGCATTCGATCTGACGTTGCGGGCCGGGAACCTGGGGCAACGGGATATGGTTCTGAATGCCCGCCGGATCGAAGACGGACCGGAGGGGCAGGATCAGATCCTGCTTGCGCTTGAGGATGTGACGGATCGCAGACGGGCCGAGCAGTCCATTCACGACCGCGAAGCGCGTATGAGCGCCATCCTGAATGCAGTTCCCGAAGCGATCCTGACCATTGATCAAAAAGGTACCATCGGAAATTTCAGCCCCGGAGCGGAGAGCGTTTTCGGGTATCGCGCCGAAGAGATGATTGGCAAGAACGTCAAGATGCTGA
>JBFFQZ010000237.1:0-5023 GCA_041573235.1 Sulfitobacter sp.
CTGTTGGCGAATTGCGTCGGCAGGAGCCCGCCAAAGGGGCTGCCCGTACCGCTGCCTTCGTTCTGGATGATCAGGAACTGGCTGTCCGTGGCATACATCGGCGTCGCGATCTTGTAGAAATAATACCCGGCCATGAATGTCGGGATCATCACGAAAAACGCCAGACGGATCAACAGAAGGCCCATCTTCTTGCGGCGGCGACGGGTGATGTCCTGCTGGATCTCCGAGATTTCCCGCATCCGGCGTTCCATCGGATTCAGTTCGGTCGAGGGAAGGGTTGCCTTGCCGAAAGGCAAGGTCTGGGGCAGTTGCACCCGCCCGCCCGCGGACCCGTCCTCGGGCTGTTCACCGTCGCCCTGCGGCACCACGAGTTCGAGCATGTTCGAGCGCTGGAAAGGATCGATGCCGTTGACGCGCAAGAGCCGCACGGCATCGAAATCGGATGTGGCGGGCAGACCGTGTTTCTGCGCCACCCGCCGCGCCATGCGCAACTGTCGGCCGGTCAGTCCCTCGCGGCGGATCGCGTCCATGTCCAGCTCCGCGCCGACTTCGCCGGCCGAAGACACCTCACCGGCGCGGGCCTTCGCAGCCGGGTCCGGGCCCGGTTGCGCCGATGGTCGGGCCGCAGACGCATCCACCGGCCGGTTCGGCACCTCCGCCTGGGGCGTGGGCCCTTCGGTTGCCGCGCTCGGGCTGCGCTTGATCCGGAATTTCCTAGCCTTTGGTTTGGTAGTCATAGAGCTGTTTCGCTTCTTCCAAGCTGTCGAATACGTTGAGCTGCCCGTTCATCAGAACTGCGGCGGAGCGTGCGAATTTTTCAAGCGTTTGAGCCTGGTGCGACACGATCACGATGGTCGTGGTGCGCAGGCGTTCCTGCAGAATTTCCCCTGCTTTTCGGTTGAATTCAACATCCGTGGTGGATGGCATGCCTTCGTCGATGAGATAGATGTCGAAATCCAGCGCCAGCATCAGGGCAAAAGAGAACCGCGCGCGCATGCCTGCTGAATAGGTGCCGAGCGGCTGGTCGAAATATTCACCCAACCCGCACAGCCAGCGGCAAAAGCTTTCGACGTAATCGGGGTCAAGCCCGTAGAGCCGCGCGATGTAGCGCGCGTTCTCCATCGCGGAAACCTTCGAGACGACACCGCCCATGAAGCCCAACGGAAAGGAAATCTTGCAATCGCGCAGGATTTCGCCCTCGTCGGGCTTTTCCAGCCCCGCCATCATGTTGATCAGCGTGGTTTTGCCGGTGCCATTGGGCGCCAGAATGCCCATGGATTTCCCCAACTCGACACGAAATGACACATGGTCAAGGATGACCTTGTGTTGAGAACCAGTCCAGAAGGACTTGGAAACATTTCGAAATTCCAGCATTGCGCGCCTGCTCCGGTTCGGCTTGCGGGGGGATTGCGGACCTCTTTTGCAGAGATTTGACCCATGACTATCGGTGGATTTTGGCCAGATTATGTCCGATTGGGAAACAAATGTACAACACCGCCTGCACAGGTCGCCGGGTCAGTTGCCATGGCCGATCAGATTCGCGTCCTGCGTGCAGGTGGCGCAGTCTTCCTCGACCTCGAAAGTGGTGTGGTGGATGTGAAAATCCGCGTCCAGCCGGGCGCGCAGGGCGGCGCGCACCGGGCCGCTTTCGGCAGCAGGGTCAAGCACCACATGCGCCTCCAGCGCGTTATCATGTTCGCCCATCATCCAAAGGTGCACATGGTGGACCGAGGCCACACCCGGTACCGCGCGCATGGTCGCGATGACATCCTGCGTGTCGATGTCAGGCGGGCTGCCCAGCATCAGCAGACGCATGACGCCGGGCATCTCGGACCCCGCGTGCCACAGGATGTAGCCCGCGATCAGCAGCGTCACCAGCGGATCGACCCAATACCACCCGAACAGGATCACCAGCGCGCCTGCGACGATCACGGCGACGGATCCGAATGCGTCGGCCAGATTGTGCAGGAACGCCGCGCGGATGTTCATGCTGACCTTCGACATCGTATAGGTCAGTACCGCCGTGGCCAGATCGACGACCAAGGCCGCCCCCGCCACCACGATGACGATCCAGCCCGCCACTTCGACAGGCTCGAAGATGCGCGCGATCCCTTCATAGACAAGGTAGACGCCGACCACGATCAGCGTGGTGTAGTTGATCAGCGCGGCCACCGCCTCGATCCGTGCATAGCCAAAGGTCATCTGCGCGTCCGCAGGTCGCCGCGCGATCCTGCGCGCGCCGAAAGCGATGATCAGCGCGACCGCGTCGCCAAGATTGTGCAGAGCGTCCGCGATCAGCGACAGGCTGCCCGCGAAGATACCCCCGACGATCTGCGCCAGTGTCAGCGCAAGGTTGATCAGGACGGCAACCGCGACCTTTCTGTCGCCCGCGTCAGGGTCGATGTGGTGAGGGTGCCGGTGATTATGTGCCATGCCCCCCCTTACCACAGGCGCGTTCGGATCGGCGCAGCATTCTGTCGGCAGGAAAGTCGGGAGCGCGCGCCGTCGCGCCTGTGAAGTCATGGGGCGTCACATACATTTTCATGCTTTCCAAAATACCGAAGTATCCGGCTCCGACAAGTCACGCCGGGAATCATGGATGTGTTTCGACTTGGCAAATCCGCGGATCCCATTACCTCTTCGCCATGAACGATATTCGACAGTCCCTGCGGGAATGCACGCTCTGCGCCGAGCGGTTCGCAGCGACAGCCACGGCGCATGGCCCCAATCCGGTGGTCTGGTTCCGGCCCGGCGCACGGCTGTTGATCGCCTCGCAGGCACCGGGTCTCAGGGTGCACAAGGCGAACACGCCGTTCCTCGATGCCTCGGGCGCGCGGTTGCGGGCGTGGCTGGGCCTGGATGAACAGGCCTTCTATGACCGGTCCCGCGTGGCGATCATCCCGATGGCCTTTTGCTTTCCGGGCCATGATGCCAAGGGCAGCGACCTGCCGCCGCCTCCGGTCTGTGCGCGGACGTGGCGCGCGCAGGCGCTGGCGATGGTGCCCGATGTCCGCCTGACCGTGCTGATCGGCGGGCACGCGATGAAATACCACCTGCCGCGGTTTACCACCGTGACGCAGGCGGTGCGCGATTGGGACGCACACCCGCCGGGTGTCTTTGCCTTGCCACACCCGTCCTGGCGCAATACGGGGTGGTTGAAGAGAAACCCGTGGTTCGACGCCGAGGTTCTGCCCCGGCTGCAAGCCGCCGTTGCGAAGGTGATGCGATGACCCAGACCCCGCTCGACACCGCCCATGCCGCGATGACCGCGGCCCCCGAGGACGACGCCGCGCGCCTGCGGTTTTACGAACGCATGGCCGACGTTGAACTCTATCTGCTGCTGGACGCCGAACCGGATGGCGACCAGATCTCGCCAAAGCTGCTGGAGGTTGACGACGCGCAGTACCTGCTGGCCTTCGACCGCGCGCAGCGGTTGGCGCAATATGCGGGCGATGCGGCATCCTATGTGGCGTTGTCGGGACGCAACGTAGCGGCGATGCTGGACGGCCAGCCCCTTGGCATCGCGCTGAACATGGAGGTCGCGCCCTCGTCCATCCTGCTGCCGGACACCGCGGTCGCCTGGCTGCGCGAAACGCTGGCCCATGCTCCGGGCGAGGTCGAGGCCCGCATCGAAAGCGTGCTGCCGCCCAAGGGCCTGCCAGAAAGCCTGATCGAGGCCATCGACGCCAAGCTTGCCACCGCCACCGGCATGGCAGCCAACGCCTGGTTGGTCGGTGTCGCCTATGCGGACGGCGGGCGCGGGCACCTGCTGGCGTTTGTCGATGCCATCCCGCGCGCACAGGACGCGCTGGTGCGGGCCGCATCGGAGGCGCTGACGTTTTCAGGGATCGAGGCGGGCGCGATGGATGTCGGGTTCTTCGCGCACACGGATCCCACTGTCGAAAAGCTGATGAAGGTCGGCCTGCGGTTTGATCTGCCGCAGATGGAAGCACTGCAGAAGACCCCGCGCATGCCCGGCAGCGATCCCGACGACCCGCCGCTCCTGCGCTGAGATCACAGCGCGATCACAAGCCTGCGAGATCACGCAGTCGCGAGATGCGCGTCGCCGCGCAACCGCTTAAACAGGCTGCAGATCAACCGCCAGTCAGGAGACATCATGACCCTCAGGAACACTTTCGCCGCAGCCGCCGCCGCGTTCACGCTGGCCACCGCCGCTTACGCCGGTGAGCAATATGTGGACGAGACCGGTTTTGCCGCCTCCGGCTATGACGTGGTGGCGTATTTCTCGCTGCCGCAGAGTGCTGTCGGAACGCCCCAGACAGCGCCCGTCGCAGGCAACGCCTCTATCACGGCCACGCACAACGGCGCGACCTTCGCATTTGCCACCGAGGCGAACCGGGATGCATTCCTGGCCGACCCCACCAGATACGCGCCGCAATATGACGGCCATTGCGCCTATGGCGTCGCCAAGGGCGGCAAGGCTCCGGGCAATCCGACGCTTTGGAGGATCGTGAACGACAAGCTTTATCTGAACGTCACCCGGAATGTCGTGGGGTTCTGGGAAGAGGACATTCCCGGCAACCTCAACCGTGCCGAGGGCAATTGGCCCAGCCTGGATCCACAGCCCGCAACTGACCGCACGATCCCACAGTGGTCTTCTGCGGCGCCGAAGGGCTGAGAGATGGCGGCGCGCGCCCCCTCTCCGGCAAAAACCGCCCGCGGGCGGATGACGCGACGGGCCATGTTGGTGGGGGCGGTGGCCCTGGGCGGGCTGCTCGTTGCGCGCCTTCACGATCGTGGCGGCCCAGTCGGTGAAAACGCGCTGAGCGTTCAGGACGCGCACCGCGCAGCACTTGCGGGTGAGATCACGTTGATCGACATCCGCCGCCCCGATGAATGGGCCCGCACTGGTCTGCCAGAAGGCGCCATCGCGATCGACATGCGCGCCCCGGACTTCACCGCGCGGCTGCTGTCGCAGGTCACGAGCAAGGACGCCGCGGTGGCGCTGATCTGTGCGCGCGGCGTGCGCTCGCGGGCCTTGGCGCGGCGGCTGACCGAGGCC
>JBFFQZ010000238.1:0-4973 GCA_041573235.1 Sulfitobacter sp.
CCTTCCTTTTCCGCGACATGTGGCCCATGTACAGGGCTGAAACGTTTTCAGGACACCCAATGACCCAGACCGCCTCACAACAGTGCCCGCCCCCAGCGCAGGAGACGACCGAACAGGAGCGCCAGCGCCTTCCCGCCATGCTGCGAGGATGGCGCGGCAAGTGCCCCAAATGCGGCGCGGGCCCGCTGCTTTTCGGTTACCTCAAGGTGCACGACCAATGCGCCGTCTGCGAGCAGGAATTGTACCACCACCGTGCCGACGACGGTCCCGCCTATCTGACCATCCTGCTGGTAGGGCATCTGATGGCGCCGCTGCTGCATCTCGTCTTTGTACAGTGGCGGCCAGAACCTATCACGCTGTTCACGATCTTTGCGGTTGGCACGGTCGGCCTGTCGCTCTACCTTCTTCCCAGATTGAAAGGAGCCCTGATCGGGTTCCAGTGGGCCAGGGAGATGGGCGGCTTCGCCCGCCCCGCCTGAGGTCCTCACACGGGAGAGACAATGACCATCGACAAAACCGCGATCCGCAACGCAGCCACGGTGATCGTGATCCGCGACCGTCACGAAGCACCCGCGATCCTCATGGGACAGCGCGGCGCCAAGGCGGTGTTCATGCCCAACAAATTCGTGTTTCCCGGCGGCGCCGTCGATGCAGAGGACGCCGCGATTCCGCTGGCCACCCCCCTGCCCGACCCCTGCGCCGGGCGCATCACCGAGGACGCGGACCCGACCCTCGCACACGCGATCTCGGTCGCCGCCATCCGCGAGTTGTGGGAAGAGACCGGCCTGATCCTCGGTGTCCAAGGCACCTGGGAAGGCGATGTGCCGCTCGACTGGCAGAGCTTTGCGGCCACCGGGCACGTGCCGCACGCCAGCGCGCTGCAATTCGTGTTCCGCGCGATCACGCCACCGGGGCGGCCGCGCCGCTTTGACGCGCGTTTCTTTCTGGTCGACGTGGATGACATCGCCACCGACCCTGACGATTTCTCGGCCGCCTGCGATGAGCTGTCGCATCTGCAATGGGTGCCGCTGAGCGAGGCGCGCAGCTTTGACATGCCCTTCATCACCGAGGTCGTGCTGGCCGAGATCGAGGCCCGCGCCACCGACCACGCGCCGCCCGCGTCGGTTCCGTTCTTTCGCAACAGCGACGAAGAAAGCCTGTTCCTGCGTCTGCGCGGCCACAAGACGCCTTATGACGCCAAGGGCTAGATCACCAGGATAAGCAGCAGGATCGACGCGACGAGAATGCCCATGCCCAGGGCTTCCCGCACGGTGATGCGCTCGCGGAAGAACAGGGTCGAGGCCAGCACGCTCAGGATCAGTTCTACCTGCCCCAGCGCTTTGACATAGGCCGCGTTTTGCAGCGTGAAGGCGATGAACCAGCACAGCGAGCCGCCCATCGACGTCAGCCCGATCCACAGCGCCACCCGGCGCGCGGCCCACACGCGGGTGATCTCTCCGCGCTCGCGCCATGCCAGCCATGCGGCCATGATCAGGGTCTGCATCGTCACGACCGCCATCAGCGTCACGCCTGCGCGCAGCAGCGGATCGCCCGACACCACCGTCAGCGACGCGCCCCGGTAGCTGACCGCCGAAAACGCGAACAGGACGCCCGACGCGATGCCCAGCCCCGCGGCGCGGTTGCGCAGATCGCCGATACGAAAGCCCCGCGTGTCCTTGCCGCCCGACAGCAAAAGCAACCCCAGCAGACCCAGCGCGATCGCGCCGAATCCCCACAGGCTGACCACTTCGCCCAGCAACAGCACACCGACCAGCACGGTCTGGATGACCTCGGTCTTCTTGAAGGTGATGCCCACGGCAAAGTTGCGCTCCTTGAACAGCGCGACCACGCAGACCGTGGCAAGGATCTGTGCCGTGCCGCCCAGCAGGCCAAACCCCCAGAACCGCGCGCCCAGCGGCGGCACCGCCCCCCCCGTGGCAAGGACATAGGCGCCCAGCAGCAGCGCGATGAAGGGCAGCGAATAGATGAACCGCGAGAACGTGGCGCCCGCCGGGCTCAGCGTGGTGCTGGCAAGCACCTTTTGCAGCATGAAGCGCACCGTCTGAAAGGCGGCGGCGGCAAGGGTGACGAGGATCCACAGGTCGGGCATGGACGCGCTATGCCTCAATCGCGCGGGCGGGACCAGAGCGGATGTGGCACGGGATCCTTCGAGCGCCACAGGTAGCGGCGAAAGACCTCGCCGTAGGAGCCAAGGACATAGCCGTGATTGCGGCGGATGAAATCCGCGCGCCGCGCCCGGTAAAGCGGCCACAGCCGGTACCAGGGCACCTGCGGATGCATGTGATGCACCACGTGCAGGTTATTGTTCAAAAACAGGAATGCCAGCGGCCCGCGATCCTCGATGATCACCGTGCGCCCCGATGCGCGCTCATGGGCCTGATGCTCGAGGAACGTGCGGATCTTGAGCAGCGCCAGCGCCGAGTAGCAGGCCCCGAGATAGGCACCGATGCCGATCTCGGAAAGCGCCACCAGCCCCAGCGTCACGGCACAGCCCGGCACATGGCTCAGCCAGTCGCGGGCGACATGGGGTGTGCCCGCCCGGTGCCGAGTGATATCGCCTTGCACGAAACCCCACATGCCCACCAGGGGCCCCACCACCATGCGCCCGGCCAGCGTGTTGTTCAGCGCCAGCACCGCCCGCGCCCAACGCGGCAGCCGATGCCAGACCTGCGGGTCGAGATAATTGCTTTCAGGATCGTCATAGGGATCGGTCAGGCTGGCGTCGCAGTGATGGGCAAGGTGCAGGCGCTTGAACCGCAGGTAGGGCACGAAGAGGCCCGGCTGCCACAGGCCCAGCGCCGTCTCCGCCCGCTCGACTCCGAAGGGATGGCCGTGCAGCAGTTCATGGCTGAGCGAGCTGTGCAGCGTCAGCGCCAGCGTCACCAGCACGAAGGCCAACGCTCCGTACCCGTCGGGAAGCGCCAGCGCGCCCGCCCAGACCGCGATGACCCCTGCAAACAGGGCAAGCGTTGGCCAATCCCAATCCTTTGGGCCGCGCCCCGGGGACACACGCGACGACATTCAAATGGTCCCGGATACTGACATGGCCCAAGCATAATGGCCCGATCCTTCGTCAGCCATTCCGAGAATTGTTCACAAATCCCCGCATTGGTGATATTTGTCATCACATGAGTGATATCCTGACCAAACAGGCCCGCGCGACCCAACTGCGGGCGCGGCTGAGTGATGCAATGGCGCAGCGCGGCATCACGCAAAGCGCGCTGGCGCGGCGTGTAGGCGTCGACCGTTCGACCCTGTCGCAACTGCTCAAGGATGACGCCGCACGGCTGCCCGGCGCGCATTTGGTGGCCGCCGCCGCCGCCGCCCTGGGGGTCTCTGCCGATTGGCTTCTGGGATTGTCCGATCGGCCCGAAACGGCGACGGATCTGCTGCAGAACAGCCTGTCGCTCAGCCAGGCGCCCCGCGCCGTGGTGGATGAACAGATCTTCGACTGGCACCGCGAGGCGGCGGGCTACAAGATCCGCCATGTGCCAACGGGCCTGCCCGACATGCTCAAGACCGATGCGGTGCTGACGTGGGAATACGGCCCGCACCTGGGACGCACGACGCGGCAGGCGATCAACGCCGCCCGCGACCGGCTGACCTGGATGCAGCAGGCGCGCTCGGACTACGAGATCGCCCTGCCGCTGTTCGAAGTTCAAAGCTTTGCCGATGGCACCGGCTATTACGAGGGCCTGCCGGATTGGGCGCGGAACGCCCAGATGGACCACCTGGCAGCGCTTGCCGCCCGGCTGTATCCGCGTCTGAGGGTGTCTCTGTTCGATGCGCGGCGGCTCTATTCCGCGCCGGTGACGATCTTTGGTCCGCTGCTGGCGGTGATCTATACCGGCGGGCATTACATGGCGTTTCGCGATGTCGAACGGGTCGAGAGCTTTACCAACGACTTTGACCGGTTGGTGCGCGAGGCCAGTGTCACCGCGCGCGATTTCGCCGGGCACCTGCACCGGTTGCGCGGCGCCTAGCCCCCCGCACCGGCGTCAGACCTTGGGATCGGGATTTTCGGTATGCCCGTCCACCGCGATCACCTGCCCCGAGACCAGCCGGGCGCCGTCCGAGGCCAGAAAGACGGCCATGTTCGCGACATCCTCAGCCTCTACGAAGCGGCGCATCGACGTGCCCTGCGCATAGCCGTCATAGACGGCATCGCGGGTCATGCCCTTGGTCGCGGCCTCGCGGTTCAGCACGCCTTCCATGCGCGCGCCTTCCACGGCACCGGGGCAGATCGCGTTCGCGCGGATGCCGAAGGGCCCCAGTTCCATCGCCAGCGTCTTCATCAGCCCGATCACCGCCCATTTCGCCGCCGCATAGGGCGCGCGGTTGGGATAGCCAAAGATCCCCGCCGTCGAGGACGTCAGGATCATCGCCCCCCGCCCCGCCGCCTTCATGCCCGGAGCCGCGTGTTTCGCGGCCAGAAACGCGCCCTCCAGGTTGACGCTGACGCAGGTGCGCCAATCGGCCAGCGTGACATCCTCCACCGGCGCGGTCGGACCGGCGATGCCCGCGTTGGCGCACAGCACATCCAGCGGGCCGATCTGCGCCATCACCGCCTGCATCGCGGCCTCATCGCCCGCGCCGGCCTCGAAACAGCGCCAGTGCGTCGGACAGGCCGCCAGCGCGCGCGGATCAAGATCGGTCACGCAGACCCGATAGCCCGCCGCGTCAAACGCCGTTGCCATGGCCCGGCCGATCCCGCCCGCCCCTGCGGTGATCAGGACCGTCTTCACCGGGATGCACCAATCGCGCGGCCCAGCCCCTCGGGCGCGGGCAGGTCCGCGTGCCCGTCGGCAAAGCGCACCAGCGCCGCCTCGATCGCGGGCGCGGGCGGCACCGGCCTGCGCGTCTCGAGGCTGACGTGCAGCAGGAAATGCTCGCCTGTCGCGAGCAGCCGCTCGCCCTCGTACATCTCGTGCCACAGGTGCATCTTCTTGCCC
>JBFFQZ010000239.1:0-4962 GCA_041573235.1 Sulfitobacter sp.
CCATGTAGGCGGCGCGGACGGCCCGGTGGCTTGGCGTGTTGCCATCCACCCAGGTGACGACCGCGTCGATAGGAGTGTCAGGATCGGTAGGGACCATGGCTGCTCTGCTGCAATTTAAGTTTCATTGTGTCGCCATCTAGCGCTGCATCGCCCGAAGTGCAGTGCGATCTGCACTCTTTTGCCCCGATACCGGTTGTAACGACGCTTGACGCGCGCTGGACGAGTGGCGACGGTGGCGCCGACAACAACCAAGGACCGCGCCATGCAGCCGACACTGGACCCCGAAATCCTGGCCCGCTGGGTTGGCAGGACCGAAGACACCGAGGACACATTGTGCCCCGGCCCCGCGCACCTGATGGAAATGACGCTGGACCGCGACCCGGTGCTGCAAGAGGGCGACGCCCTGCCGCCCTTGTGGCATTGGTTGTATTTCCTGCGCTCGGCGCGGCTGAGCGCGCTGGGCCGGGACGGGCACCCCGCCAAGGGCGGCTTCCTGCCGCCGGTCGCGCTGCCCCGCCGGATGTGGGCCGGGGGGCGCTTCGGCTTTGCCGCGCCGCTGCACATCGGGCAGCGCGTGCGCAAACACTCGGAGATCCTGAATGTCGCGCTCAAGCAAGGCCGCTCGGGCAGCCTGTGTTTCGTCACCGTGCGCCATACGCTGACACCCGATGGGGGCCCGGACGCCTTCTGGGAGGAACACGACATCGTCTACCGCGAAGACCCGGCACCGGGCGCCAGCCCCGTGCTTACGGATCCCGTCGGAACCAATTGGACGGTCAGTGAAACGGTAACCCCCTCCGAGGTGATGCTGTTTCGCTATTCCGCACTGACCTTCAACGGCCACCGCATACACTATGACCGCGACTATGCGCGCGATGTCGAGGGACACGGCGGACTGGTCGTGCATGGACCGCTGATTGCCACGGTGCTGATGGATCTGGCACAGCGGATGGCCCAGGGCGCCGCCCCGCGCGGTTTCGCGTTTCGCGCGGCCAGCCCGCTGTTCGATACCGCGCCGTTCACCCTGCACGCGCGGCGCACGGAGGGGACGGTCACCGCCGTCGCCGCAACGCCTGACGGGCGCCTGGCGATGCGGGCCGAGGCGCAGTTCTGACAGGATTCGGCAGGGTCAGATCGGCTTCCAGCCGGTCGGGGTCTTGAGGCGATGATTGATCGTGTTGGCCACCCCCAGCGTCTGTTCCAGAAAACAGCCTTTCCGCGCGGCATTGATCAGGGCGACGACATCCTTTTCCGGGTCCGGGGACGTGATGGAGACGTCGATGTCGAACGACTGCGGCGCGGTTTCATAGATCCGCCCCTTGGCCTGCCAGTCCCACGCGGCGCGGCAATCGACCTCAAGCGCTTCGATGGTCACACCAAGCCGTTTCGCAAAGGCCCGCATCTGCGTCATGATGCACCCCGTCAGGCCCGCCACGAAAAGCGCAAGCGGCGGCGGGGCGCTGCTGTCGCCGCCGTGAAAGGATCCCTCGTCGGTGGCCAGCTCAAAGGGGCCCTCGGGAAAGGGGGCGACCATGTTCACATGCAGATCGTTGCGCATCTTGCCGGTGGCCTGCCCGTGGCAGTCGAATTGCACCTTTGCCTGCGTCGGCAGTCCTGCGTTGGGGGGCTGGGTCATGTCTCAATCCTTCACGATGCGATTGGTGAGCGTACCGATCTTCTCGATACTCAGGGCGATTTCGTCTCCATCTTCAAGGAACCGTCCCAGTTCGAGCCCACAGCCGAATCCAACGGTGCCCGACCCGATCACCTCACCGGGGTAAAGCGTTTCCGAGGCGGAGATATGCGCGATGATGTCACCGAACCCGTGATGCATATCGCTTGAATTGCCGCGGCCCCACAGGTCGCCGTTGACCCGTGCCTCCATCGTCAGGGCGACCGGATGCGGCACCTCGTCGGCGGTGAGAATCCAGGGCCCGAGGATGTTGCCGGTATCGAAATCCTTACCCTTGGCGGGGCCGAGCTGGCCGGGCATTTCCTTCATCTGGGCGTCCCGGGCGCTCATGTCGTTGAAGATCGTATAGCCGAAGATATGCGCAGGCGCCTGATCCGCCGGGATGTCGCGCCCCCGCTTGCCGATGATCGCGGCCAGCTCCAGTTCAAAATCCATCTGTGCGCTGTAGGCGGGCCATTGAACGTCCTGCCCGTGGCCGATCACCGAAAAGCGGTTGGCCTTGTAATAGATCGGCTGGTCGTACCAGACCGGGGGAATGGCGAATTCGCGGCCTGTCATTTCGGTCGCACGGGCGAAGGAATTGATCAGATGCGTCTCGAACACCAGACAGTCGCGGATCTGTTCGGGGCGCGGCAGGGGCGCGCGAAACGTCACATCCGCCGCGTCGATCACAGCCGATGCCGGGGCGATGTCGACCAGGTCGCGCGCGCGCTCGAGCGCGGCATCACCGCCCTCGATCAGCGCCTGCATGGAGGTGAAAGCGGGCTCGAGCCCCCCCGCCGCCAACGCAAGGTCAAGCATCTTTTCCCCGGGCAGCGCTGCGACGACGATATCGGCCGCGCCGGTGTTCACGGTGGCAAGGCGCATGGGCTCAGTCCTCTTCGATGATGGCGACGGCACGGGTGAACCCGGCGCTGGCGCCCTTGATTTTCCACGGAAAACACGACACCTCGAACCCCGTTCCCGGCAGCTCATGCAGGTTGGCGAGCTTCTCCATGTGGCAATAGCCGATCTCCATCGAGGCCCGGTGCCCCTCCCAGATGATCGCGGGGTCCTTTTCCGCCAGCCAACGCTTCGCGGTCAGGGGGAACGGCGCGTCCCAGGACCACGCATCGGTGCCGGTCACGCGCACCCCCTGCTCCAGCATCCAAAGGGTCGCATCGCGCCCGATGCCGCACCCTTTGACCAGGTAATCGGGCTGTCCATAGTGATCGCCGGCGCTCGTGTTGACGACAACGATGTCGAGCGGCCTGAGGCTGTGCCCGATCCGCGCAAGCTCTGCCTCGATGTCGCCGGGCGTGACGATGTAGCCGTCGGGCAGGTGGCGAAAATCCAGCTTTACGCCGGGATTCATGCACCATTCCAGCGGCACCTCGTCGATCGTCCACGCAGGCTCGCCGCCCGGCGTGAAGCGGCGGTTCATCGTCGAATGGTGGTGATAGGGCGCATCGAGATGCGTGCCGTTATGGGTGGCAATCTGAAGCCGCTCGATGGCCCAGCCCTCGCCCTCCGGCAGTTGATCCGGCTCAAGCCCCGGAAAGAAGGACGCAACCTGTCCCGCCGTCATCGAATGATCGAGGTATTCAATCTGCGGCAACATCATTTCGGGGTCCGATACGATGTCGGCCTCGAGGGCCACGGATATGTCGATGAAACGGCGGGGCATGGGATCTCCTAGAGCAATGCGGTGACGAGGGACGGAAAGGCGAGCACGAGGGCCAGCACGAGAAGCATCATGAGCGCGAAGGGGGCCGCGCCCCGGAAGATGTCGCCAAGGGTGATCCCGTCGTCGTCCAGCGCGGATTTGATGACGAAGACCGAGATGCCGAAAGGCGGCGTGAGCAATCCGATCTCGACCGCGATCACCGTCACCACGCCGAACCAGATCAGGTTCACATCCATGCCCGACACAACCGGCAGCATAAGCGGCACGAGGATCAGCATGATCGAGGCACTGTCGAGGATCGTGCCCATCGCGATCACCAGCGCGACATAGGCCAGTATGATGCCCCAATAGCCGATCTCGGCGGTGGCGACAAAATTGCCAAAGCCCGCAGGCAGCCCCGAGAGCGCCAGCATGCGGCTGTACATCTGCGCCGCGATGATCAGGAAACAGATCGACGCGGTCACAAGTCCGGTGTCGGTGAGGACCTGCCAGAAATCCCGCGCCGTCAGCTGGCGGCGGGCCAGACCGATCAGGATCGCACCAAGGCATCCCACGGCGCCCGCCTCGATCGGCGTGAAGAGCCCGCCATAGATTCCTCCCAGCACCAGCGCGATCAGCGCCACGATGGGCAATCCCTTGCGGGCCAGATCGCCAGACCCTGGCGCAGGCTCATCCGCGCCCATGGCGGTGATGTCCTGGCCCACGAAGCGCGGAAAGAACCGCGCCATCAACAGCACGCCGCCCGCAAAGACAACCGCCAGCAGGATGCCCGGCAGGATACCCGCAATGAACAAATCGCCCACCGATTGCTCTGTCAGCAGGCCGTAGAGGATCAACAGCAGGCTGGGCGGGATCAGCATGCCCAGCACCGAAGACCCTGCAACGACACCGACCGAGAACTGCTTGGTATAGCCATGCCGCACCATTTCGGGCACCGCGATGCGGGTAAAGACAGCCGCCGATGCGATGGAGATGCCCGTGATCGCGGCAAAGATCGCGTTGGCGCCCACCGTGCCCACGCCCAGCCCTCCGCGCAGACGGCGAAACAGGTGGTTGGCCACGTCGAATGCATCGCGCCCCATGCCGGTGACGGACACCACATAGCCCATCAGCACGAACAGCGGCACGACCCCGAAGAAATAGCTTGAAATCGTGTCAGAGGCCGCGAGCGCCAGCAGCTTGGCGGCCAGCAGCGGCGAGCCCTTGATGATCCAGACACCCACATAGGACGTCAGCATCAGCGCAAACGGCACCCAGAGCCCACCATAGACCAGCACCACCATCACGACCAGCGACACGAGACCGACATCAAGGTTATCCATGGCGCAGCCCCTGTCCGAAAATCGTCTCATGCAGCGCAATCAGCGCCGAAACGGCCAGTTGCACGATCAGGGCGCAGCAGCCGATCAGGATGATCAGCTTGACCGGCCAGACAGGTGCCGTGAAGTCACCGATGGTGCCCTCGAAGGTGCCCCGCGTCCACGCCTTGACGAACAGCGGCGTGGAGGCGCGCAAAAGCTCGGACATTATAAAGATCGCCAGCGCGGAAAACACGAACTCCGTCGCGGCGCGCAGGCGCGGAAACCGCCGGGCCAGCGCCGCC
>JBFFQZ010000240.1:0-4939 GCA_041573235.1 Sulfitobacter sp.
AGGGCGGCAGTTCAGGCACCGGCATCGCCACCGGCGACGCGCCAAGCGCCTCGATCACCCACGCGCCCGTGCGTGTTGGGATGCGCAGTTTCGTACCGGCCAGATCGGCGGGCGTTCGGACCGCGATGTCTTTCATGTGCAGGGCCTGACCGGCGTGGACGTGCAGGAACATGACCTCAAGCCCTTTGTACTCCTGCCGCAGATCGCTTTCGAACATGTCGAACAGCGCCAGGTTGGCCGCAACCGCGTCGTTCTTAAACACGGTTGGCAGTTCCATCACTTCGGTGCGCGGGAAAAGGCCCGGCGTATAGCCGTTGACGGTCCAGACGATGTCCACGACACCATCTCGGGCCTGCTGGACCAATTCGGGCGGGCGACCGCCCAGCGTCATCGCCGGGAAAATCTCGATCTTGACGCGTCCGCCGGAATTTTCCTCGACCGCGGCGACCCAGGGTTCGAGCATCTTGGTCTGGGCGGGCGCCTTGGCCCCCAGCAGGTGGTGCAGGCGGAACGTATAGTCCTGCGCCTGCGCAATCGACGCCGACAGGCTGAGCGCCGCCGCTGACAGCGCGGTAAGTGCCAGGTGTGAAAGTTTCATGGTGTCCTCCCTAGGATTTTTTTGGCTTGGTGGTCTCTTGCTCCGGTTGGCGCTCGACCAGCGATAGCCCCGGTATGTTTGTGACAGCAGACTGCCCGGCTGCAAGGAAGAAATCGAGGTTGCGGTGGGCCAGGCGCGCATGTTCGCGGGCCAGGGCCTCTGCGCGGGCGCCTTCGCGGTTGCAGATCGCCTCGAGGATGGATTTATGCTGGTCCTGCGCCACGTGAAGCGAATTGAGCGTCTCGTGCGACACGGCCTGTCCGCCCAGAAACGCGCTCGGACCCGCCATCGGTCGGCTGTTGATGCGTGCAAGTTCGCTCAGCATGACGGGGCTGTCGCAGATTTCGGCAAGTTGGGCATGCAGCGTTTCATTCAGATCCATGTAGCGCTCGAACACGATGTCTGACGGCGAAGCGCCCAGAACGCAATCGAGCGCCGCCAGCGTTTCCGTGCAGGCGCGGTGCTGCCCCGGCGAGATCCCTTTTTCGGCCGCCAGCCGAAAAACGCTGCCCTCCAGAAGGCCGCGCAGGGCGATGAAGTCGCGCACGTCCTCGCGGGTCAGGCTGCACACCTGGTAGCGGCCATTGGGCAGCCGCTCCAGCAAGCCCTGATCGATCAACTCGCGCATCGCCTCGCGCAGGGGGGTGCGCGAAATCCCCAGATCTTCTGCCAGCAGAACCTCCGACAGGTGGTCGCCTTTCACCAGCTCGCCGGTCAGGATCTTCTCGCGCAGGCCCATCAGCGCGGCCTGGAAGCTTTTCTTCTTTCGGGTCTCGGCCAAGGCTTCCAATCCTTTTCAGCACAGGTTTGTATACAATTGCGGCGCTCATTCGCCTCACTATTGACAAATCAAGCGGAAAATCCATTGTTTTTTGTCGGTGGCAGAAGCGTGCATATGCAGGTATGCGGAAAATGTCGACAAAGCCGTTTTTATGTCCGTTGCTGCGCGCAACAAATCCGGGATGTTTATCATGACTGACACGGCACTTGCCCCGATCGACAGCGATATCACGATCGCCCAATTGGTTCTGGATCCATATCCCATCTATCGGCGGTTGCGGGCGCAAAGCCCGGTCTTGCGGGTCGAATCGGTCGGCCGGACGTTGCTGACCAAGGCCGAGGATACCAAGGCGGTCAAAGACAACCCGGAGCTTTTCAGCTCCAATGACCCCAACACCCCGATGAAACGCGCGTTTCGCGCCCATACACTGATGCGCAAGGACGGCGCGGAACATCTGCGCGAACGCAACGCGATGGCGCCTGCGTTCAGCCCCAGGACGATCCAGTCGGAGTGGATCCCGCGCTACCGCGAGATCGCGCAGGCGTACCTCGACCGGTTGCCCAGGGGCGAGGTGGTGGATCTGTTCAGCGCACTGGCAGCACCCTATGCGGCGCGCGGTCTGGCGGTGTTGCTGGGGCTCGAAGAGGCCTCTGACGCGCAGATGGAGACGTGGTCGCAGGCGCTGATCGACGGGGCGGGCAATTTCGGCTGGCAGCCCGAACCGTTCGAGCGGTCCGACAAGGCCAACGACGAAATGGATGCCCTGTTCGACAGGTTGCAGGACCGCCACCGCGCCGCGCCCAACAGCAGTGCATTTTCGGTGATGCTGAATGCGGAGGATCCCATCGCGGTGTCGCAGATCTATGCCAACATCAAGATCGCGATCGGCGGCGGCATCAACGAACCGCGCGATGCGCTGTGCACCATCCTCTACGGTCTGCTCACCAACCCCGATCAGCTGCACGAGGTCCGGGAAAAAGAGGATTGGACCAAGGCCTTCGAGGAAGGCGTGCGGTGGGTGGCCCCGATCCAGGCGTCCTCGCGACTGGTGACGGAGGATACCGAGATCAGGGGCCATGTAATCCCGAAAGGCGATACCGTCATGACCATCCAGGCGTCGGCCAATCGGGACGAGGACATTTACGAGAACGGCGAGGCCTTCGATGTCTACCGCGACAAGCACCCGCACCAGGCCTTTGGAAACGGGCCGCATTTCTGCCAGGGCACCCATGTGGCCCGGCGCGCGGTAGGGCTGGTGATGCTGCCGATGCTGTTTGAGCGGTTTCCAAAGATGCGGCTCGCGGATGCGCAGGACGTCAAATGGCGCGGCTTCGGGTTCCGTGGACCGATCAACCTGCCGGTCGTGCTCGAATAGTCACGGCGGGGACGCGACCGGCACCGATGTGCACAAATCGCCGACCGCGAAAAACCTATGACCGGAAAGCGGGCGACCAGAAAGAGGCAACATGACCAAGACCATCAAGACATCCGTCTGCATCATCGGCGCGGGGCCAAGCGGTCTTTTGCTATCCCAGCTTCTGGCGAATGCCGGTATTGAAACCATCGTATTGGATCGCAAGGACCGCGCCTATATCGAGGGTAGGATCCGCGCGGGCGTGCTGGAACAGGGCACCGTTGCCGCGCTCGAAGAGGCGGGGGTTGCGGACCGCCTGCACCGCGAGGGTCTGCCCCACGAAGGTTTCGATCTGGCATTTGACGGAGACCGGCACCGCATCGACATTGCCGCGCTGACCGGAAAGACGGTGACGGTCTATGGTCAGACCGAGGTCACCAAGGATCTTTTCGACAAGCGTTTCGCCGAAGGTCAGAGGTTCTTTTTCAACGTCGAAGACGTGACGCCGACCGACCTGAAATCCGACCGGCCGGTCGTCCACTTCACCCATGACGGCGAAAAGGTCGTGGTCGAGTGTGATTACATCGCGGGCTGTGACGGGTTTCACGGCGTCTCGCGCCAGGCGATCCCCGCCGATGTGCTGCGCACGTTCGAACGGGTCTATCCCTTTGGCTGGCTTGGCATCATGGTTGAAAAGCCACCCGTCAGCCACGAGCTGATCTATGCCAACCATGCCCGCGGATTTGCGCTGGCCTCGATGCGCTCGCCCACCCGCAGCCGGTATTACTTGCAATGCGACCTGAATGACGATGTCGCCAACTGGTCCGATGACCGCTTCTGGGAGGAGCTGCGGCTGCGCCTGGGCGCCACAACTGCCGCCGATCTGCAAACCGGTCCCTCCTTCGAGAAAAGCATCGCGCCCCTGCGCTCATTCGTGGCCGAACCGATGCGCTATGGCCGTCTGTTCCTTGCGGGCGATTCCGCGCATATCGTGCCGCCGACTGGGGCCAAGGGGCTCAACCTCGCGGTGGCGGATGTGCGCATCCTCGCGCGCGCGCTGGGCGAACATTACACCAACGGCAACGACACCTATATCGACCGGTATTCCGAAACGGTGCTGGCGCGGGTCTGGAAGGTTGAGCGCTTTTCGTGGCAACTGTCGACACTGATGCACCAGTTCCCGGACAACAGCCCGTTCGAGCAGCGGATGCAGCGGGCGGAATTCGATTATCTGTCGCAGTCCGAGGCGGCGTCGAAGTCGATCGCCGAGAATTATGTCGGGCTGCCGTTGGAGTGATGAGATGCAAGCAAAGACACTGAATGGACAGCTGATCGCCTACAGGCACCGTCCCAGCGCCGGGCGCACGGTGGTGTTCGCCAATTCGCTCGGCAGCGATCAAAGCATCTGGGACGGGGTGATCGACCGGCTCGGCCGGGGCTATGGGACGCTGACCTATGACTTGCGCGGGCATGGGCACAGCGGAATGTCCGAGGGGTTCCTGATCGCGGATCTGGCCGATGACCTGATTGCGCTGATCGACCACCTCGGCCTGCGCGACGTTCTGTTGTGCGGTGTCTCGGTGGGGGGCATGATCGCGCAGGCGGTGGCCGTCAAACGGCCCGATCTGCTGAGCGGGGTTATCCTGAGCAATACCGCAGCCCGCATCGGATCCGACGAACGGTGGCTGACGCGCATTGATGCGGTACGGGCGCAGGGCCTTGACGCGATTGCCGACACGGTGCTCGAGAACTGGTTTGCACCCGCGTTCCGCGCGGCTCACCCGGACGACTGGCAGGCGCATCGCAACATGCTGTGCCGGACACCCGCACGGGGCTATGCCGCCATGTGCGAAGCCATCAGGGCGGCTGATCTGACCGGGCAGACCGCCACGATCGCATGTCCCGTGCAGTGCGTCGCCGGGGGCGAGGACCGCTCGGTACCCGCAACACGGGTGCGCGGCCTTGCCGAATTGATCGATGGTGCCGCGCTGCACGTGTTGGAGGGTGTGGCGCACTTGCCAAGTCTCGAAACCCCCGCGCTGATGGCCGGTCTGATCGAAGGGTTCGGCCAACAGCATCCAAGCCGCCTTGATCATGGCATGGCAGTGCGCCGCAGCGTTCTGGGCGATGCCCATGTGGACCGCGCCGAGGGGGGCAAGACCGAATTCGACCTGCCGTTTCAAAACCTTATCGCCGAGAGCGCATG
>JBFFQZ010000241.1:0-4927 GCA_041573235.1 Sulfitobacter sp.
GACAATATTGTGTTTGAGGCTGAAATCACCCAGTGGCACGGCGGGCTTGGCAAGGTCGGCGGCGCCATTGCAAGCGACAAGGGCAAACGCGAGCAGCAGCCCCGCACCCGCGCGACTTATCTTCAGCAGACCCATGACGCGTTCCTCCAAGAATATTTCTCCGCTGCTACCTCACCGCCGACCCGCGTGCAATGCATCCCTCGGCTGGCATACGGGCGATGGAAAGCTGCAAACAGGATCATGGCTGCCTATCCCGAACCGGGAGCTTGAAGGACACGCGCATTCACGCAGAACACGCAGCGTTGCAGCCCACCATGGCCGATCACACGCATCTTCAGTCGCAGATCTCCTTCAGCTCGGCCCACTCGCGGTCCCCAAGGATTTCACCATAGCGCACGTCGGTGCGCGCGACCTCGCGCGCGCGGGCAATGCGACTGCTCAACGTGGGGTGGCTGACGAAATGGGCCGTGATGCCATCGGTGTCACCATATCTGTCACGCAGCCGCTCGAACATATCGCCAAGCGCAGCGGGTGACACCTCCGCCTGTTCCAACGCGCCATAGGCAAATGCATCCGCGCCACTTTCTGCCTCCTGGGCGTATTTCGCGCTGATCAGGCGTTCGGTCAGGAACAGCACGACCGCGCCACCCGCGAAATCACCGAACAGCAGTCCCAGAATACCAACGGACCCCGCCGAGCGCAGCGCGTGCCGGGTCGGATCGCGACGCACAACATGGCCGATCTCATGCGCCATCACGGCGGCGATCTCATTCGGGCCTTCCGCCGCGTCGATCAACCCCCGAAAGAAAACCACATAGCCACCGGGCAGCGCAAAGGCGTTGACCATTTCATGATCCAGCACGAAGACGGTTATGCCCTCCGGGCCGCCTGCCTCCATGCCAAGCGCCGCCAGCATCCGCTCAAGCGCGGCCTGTCCCCCGGCGTCATCGCAGGTCGGCAGGGGCGGCAGGCCGCTCCCGGCCAGCGCCTGACGGATCTGTTCGAACGTCGCCTCGCCCAGCGCGCGCTCTCCTGCGGGAGGTACGAATTCGGCAAGCCGGTCCGCCAGCAGTGGGATAAGAAAGCCGATCTGCAAGCCGACAGCCGCGACCGCGGCCACCGCCCAGGCGGCGAGCCGCCCGCGCCCCCGGGGCGGGGCCCGGCGGCTGAGGTTCTTCATCGACAGGGCGACGTCCGGATTGCGCAGGTGCAGGCGTGCCATCGGGTCGCCGGTCCAGCGTAGAACCATCGCGTCGTTGCCCGCGACATCGGCCTGGCGCCGGATCTCATCGAGGGGCCAGCATACGACTGGCCCCGCGCTTTCGGGCAGGCCGATCTCAAGCACGGCTGCCGCATGATCCACCATCAACGTCACGTGCCGTGGCAGCGGCGTGTCACCGTCGAAATACGCACTGCCGCGCGCCTCATACACACGGCCTCGCGCGGCATCGGCTGGCACCTGCTGTCGCATGGTGCCGGGCAGATCGGGCGGCGCGCTCATATCGCGGCCCCCAGATCCAGTGCCTCGGCAAATCCTTCGGCCTCCGCAAATGCATCCCGTGAACGCTGGCTGACCCGTGCCAATCCCGCCACATTCACAAGGCTGAGCGTGACGGCCATGTGCCGCATGAGCGGATAGGTGACAAAGGTGTGGTACAGCACGCCCCACAACAAGAACACGCCGAGGTACAAAAGCCCGACCATCCCCAGCGACAGCCAGCGCGGGAGCCCCTCCAGCGGATCGGCGCTGCCGACCTGCGCCTCAAGAAATGCGTCGAGCCCCAAGAGCCCGAATGCCATAGAGACGATCGCGATGATCCCGAGAATGAGGATCGTGTAGGCGATGGTCGTGCCAAGCCCGTAGATCACCGAAATCCGCAGACCGTTCAGGCCCGACGTCAGGCACACATCGCCCGCCCTTTTATGATTGGTCAGAATGCGTTTGGACACGAAGCGGTAATGCAGCACACCATAGATCAACAGCATCACGATCGGCATGATCAGGAACAGACGCCCCGGCCTGCTCCAGGCGAACCCTGGCGCATCACCGAAAACCGTCCTTTCGATATTGTCCAGGACAAGATCAAGGCCGCCGCCGTCGACGGTCACGAGCGGGTCGACCACGCTGAGCCAGAAGGCCAGCATCAGGGCCCCCAGCACGCCGACCGCGAACGGCACAGTCGCCCGATACAGCATCCACCAGCGCCCGCCCTGCTCCAGCTTTACCGAGCCAAAGAACGTGCGGTCTGTCTTGTACTTTTCCAGCCAGAACGTCATGCGCGGCCACAGCAGGCCTGCCGTGCAGATCGTCACGATCCAATGCACAAGCGCGCGCCAGGCATATCCCCACGCCCCCTGCTCAAGACCAAATCGCACACCGCGCCAGCGGGTGCGTCCCAGCACGTAGCGGCGCGCGCGATACTGCGCGTAGAACCAGATCGGAACCAGCCCCAGAAAGCTGGCGACATAGCCCACGACCGAGCTTTGAAACAGCGAGAAACTGACGAACATCAGTACAAGGTTCACGATGCCGATATAGAAAGTCAGGATCACCACCGCGATAAAAAAGCCCAACAGCTTCTCCAACGGATCCCCGACATATTCGAGCGGATGACCACCGGGGCGGATCGCGGACCAGTACCAGCGGCGCAGCCGTGTCTTCATCCAGAAGCGGTAGAACCCCAGCGTCAGCACCGTCCAGAAGCCGGATTTCAGCGCCAGCCAGAACAGTTGTGACCGCTTGCCCGCGAATGAAACGTCCAGATCCGCCTCGGGCACCGGCGGCGGCAGGGCGAGCGCCCCCGCGACAGGGGGCGCGTGCGGCCTATCAGGTGAATTTGTTGTCACGAGGGAAACCGCGCGGCGCCATCCGGCCCGCGGTGGCCCGTTTGCCGGTCCATTCCGACAGGTCGGGTTCGGTGCGTGTCCGCCCCGCCGGATCAAGCCAACTGAGGCCGTCGGCGCGGGCAAAGGTCGTCACATCCGACATCCCGCCGTCCTTGTATTTCTGCAGCCGCACGCCTTTGCCGCGGCCCATCTCGGGCAGTTCGTCCAGACCAAAAACCAGCACCTTGCGGTTTTCGCCCACGACGGCGACGCTGTCACCGGTCACGCGCTTGCAGACCAGAGCGCGGGTATCACCGCGCACGTTGAGCACCTGTTTGCCGCTCCGGGTCTGTGCCACGACCTCGGCCTCGGGCACGACGAAACCGTCCCCCGCCGAAGACGCGACCAGCAGACGCCCCTCGGGCGCGTGGATGAACAGATCGACGATCTGCGCCTCGTTGGGCAGATCGACCATCAGGCGCAACGGTTCGCCCATGCCGCGCCCACCGGGCAGGTTGGCGGCCGAGATCGTGTAGAACCGCCCGTTCGAGCCGAACACAAGCAGCCGGTCGGTGGTTTCGGCATGGAAGATGAAGCGCGGGCCGTCGCCGTCCTTGAACTTCAGCTCGCGGGTCAGGTCGATGTGGCCCGTCATCGCCCGGATCCAACCCATCTCGGAGCACACCACCGTGATCGGCTCGCGGTCGATCATCGCCTCCAGCGGCACATCCTCGATCTGGCCCGCTTCGGCAAAGGTGGTGCGACGCGCGCCGCCTTCATAGTCCTTGCCGAACTGCTTTTTCGTCGCGCGCAGCTGGTCGGTGATGCTGTCCCACTGCAGGCTCTCGCTTTCCAGAAGATCCTCGAGGCCCGCGCGTTCTTCCATCAACTCGGACTGCTCGCGCAGCAATTCCAGTTCTTCGAGACGCCGCAAGCTGCGCAGGCGCATATTCAGGATCGCTTCGGCCTGCACTTCGGACAGTTCACCGTCGCCGGGCGCCGGTGAAACATAGTCTTTCTCGTTTATTGCCCGGGCATGATCGCGGCCCCAGTCTTCGCGCATCAGCGCGGCCTTAGGCTCATCGTCGTAGCGGATGATGTCGATCACGCGATCAAGGTTCAGGAAGGCGATGATGAAGCCTTCGAGGACCTCGAGCCGGTGGTCGATCTTTTCCAGCCGGTGCCGCGAGCGGCGCTCGAGCACTTCGCGGCGGTGATCAAGGAACGCGCGCAGCACTTCCTTCATCGAGCAGACCTTGGGCGTGACCCCGTCGATCAGCACGTTCATGTTCAGCGAGAACCGCACCTCGAGATCCGATGCGCGGAACATCATGCCCATCAGAACTTCGGGATCGACATTCTTCGAGCGTGGTTCGAGCACCATGCGGATGTCATCGGCGGATTCGTCACGCACGTCGGCCAGAATCGGGATCTTCTTGGTCTGGATCAGCTCCGCGATCTTTTCGATCAGCTTGGATTTCTGCACCTGATAGGGGATTTCCGTGACCACGATCTGCCACTGGCCGCGGCCCAGATCCTCGACCTCCCACTTGCAGCGCAGACGGAACGCCCCGCGCCCGGTGCGGTAAGCCTCGGCGATGCTCTCGCGCGGCTCGACGATCACGCCGCCGGTCGGGAAATCGGGACCCGGCACATATTGCAGCAGTGTCTCGTCGCGCGCATCGGGTGACTTGATCAGATGCAGGCAGGCGCCAACCAGTTCTTCGATGTTATGCGGGGGAATATTGGTCGCCATCCCTACGGCGATACCGGATGACCCGTTCGCCAGAAGGTTCGGAAAAGCCGCCGGAAACACGACAGGTTCTTCCAGCGTGCCGTCATAGTTGGGCCTGAAATCGACGGCGTTTTCCGCCAGCCCTTCCATCAGCGCCTCGGCGGCGGCGGTCAGGCGGGCCTCGGTATAACGGCTGGCGGCGGGGTTATCACCGTCGATATTGCCAAAGTTCCCCTGCCCGTCGACCAGCGGATAACGGACGTTGAAATCCTGCGCGAGGCGGGCCATCGCGTCATAGATCGCGGCGTCGCCGTGTGGGTGATAGTTGCCCATCACGTCGCCGGAAATCTTGGCCGATTTGCGGAA
>JBFFQZ010000242.1:0-4904 GCA_041573235.1 Sulfitobacter sp.
CCAGGTCCACGATCACATCCAACACTTCTGAAATCATCTCGGGGTCGAGCGCCTATGTCGGCTCGTCGAACAACAGGATCTTGGGCTCCATGCACAGCGACCGGGCGATGGCCACGCGCTGTTGCTGGCCGCCCGACAGGGCGCGCGGCTTCTTGTCTGCCTGTTCGGGAATGCGCACGCGTTCAAGGTATTTCATCGCCCGCGCCTCGGCGTCCGCGCGGCTGAGCCCGCGTGCCTTCATCGGGCCCAGCGTGAGGTTTTGCAGGATCGTGAGATGCGGGAACAGGTTGAACTGCTGGAACACCATGCCGACCTCGGACCGGATCGCATTGATCGAAGAGGCGTCGCGCATTTCGATCCCGTCGACCACAATGCGCCCGCTGTCGTGCTGTTCAAGGGAATTCACGCAGCGGATGAGCGTCGATTTGCCCGAACCGGACGGACCGCACACCACGATACGCTCTCCGTGGGCCACTGTCAGGTCTATGTCGCGCAGGGCGTGGTAGCTGTCATACCATTTGTTCAGCCCCGCAATCTCGATCGCGGTGCCATGATCGGGGCGGCTTTGCTCGGACATGGACCCCTCCTTTTCGAGATCTGTAGTAAAGTTGACAGTTGCCCTGAGCGCAACCGGCATTAACTTGCCCGGGATACGACAGATCGCCCAAGCGGTCGCATACTCCAATCGACAGGGAAAGATATATGAAATTCTTGAAAAAAATCGGCCTGATCGGTGGCCTGATCGCGGGGCTGCTCGCGGGGCCCGCGACGGCGCAATCGGCGCTGAACGAAATTCTCAGCAGTGGCGTGCTCAAGGTCGGGACAACCGGCGACTGGAACCCGATGACGATGCGCGATCCGGCCACGAACACCTACAAGGGTTATGACATCGATATCATGACCCAGCTTGCCGCCGACCTCGGTGTCGAGCTTGAGATGGTGCCGACCGACTGGAAGACACTGGTCAACGGCGTGGTGGCGGGGAATTACCACATGACCGGCTCCGCCTCGATCAGCCCCGCGCGGCTGAAGGCGGCGGGATATTCCAGCAGCTACATCGCGGTCGAGATGTTCCCCTTCACGACCGAAGACAAGGCCGCGCGCTTTGACGGCTGGGACAGCATCAACATGGCCGACGTGAAGGTTGCGACGACCCTTGGCACCTCTTTCGAGAAGATGGTCAAGACGTGGTTCCCGGATGCCGAGATCATCGTCGTCGAAGCCCCCGCGCGCGGATTTCAGGAGGTCCTGTCGGGCCGAGCGGATGTGTTCGTGACCTCGAACATCGAGGGCGCCACCCTGTTGCAGAAATTCCCCAACGTGCGCCAGATCGAAGTGTCCGAAGCCCGCGCGCCGACGCCCATCGCGATGCTTCTGCCGCAAAGCGATCAGGTCTGGATCAACTACGTCAACAGCTGGGTCGAGCTGAAAAAGATGCAAGGTTTTTTCGAGGAAACCGCCCTGAAATGGGGTCTGTGAGCTTTTGCAGCCTGCACGCCTTGCATCGCAATGCATGAAGGGGCGCCTCGGGGCGCCCTTTCTCGTTGACCGTTTGAGCCAACCTGCAAGGCGCCGCCATGATTGACCACGACCTCACCGAAGGGCCCATCAGCGGCCATTTCCGCCGCCTTGCCCTGCCTGCGGCGGTGGGGATGCTGTTCAGCACGCTCTATAACGTGGTCGATACCTTTTACGCGGGTTTTTTCGGCACACAGGCGCAGGCGGGGCTTTCGGTGGGCTTTCAGGCGTTTTTCATCCTCGTCGCCATCGGTTTTGGCACCGGGTCGGCGATGAGCGCGCTGGTCGGCAATGCCAAGGGGCGCAAGGATGCCGCCGACGCGCGGTTTCTGGCGGCGCAGGGCATGGGATTTGCCGTCATCGGCACCCTCTGCATGATCGCGGTCGCCGTGGGCGCGGGGCCAACGCTCATCGCGCTTGTGTCCGAGCCGGGACCTTACCGCGAAGCGGGTCAGGGGTATTTCAACATCCTTATCCTGTCGCTGCCGGGTTTCATCATCGGCTACAGCGCCAATGGCATCCTGCAGGCGCGTGGTGACACCAAATCGCTGCAATTGGCGATGATGGTCGCGTTCTTCGTGAACATCGGGCTCAATCCGCTGCTGATGTACGGCATTCCCGGCGTGGTGCCGGGCATCGGGTTCAACGGCATCGCGCTGGCGACGGTCCTCAGCCAGAGCGGCGTGGCGTTGTTCATCCTCACCCGTGTGTTTGGCCGCAGCGTGATGTCGGGCCTGCGGGCGTCTGAATTCCTCCCCTCCCGCGCCAAGTATCTCGAGATCGCGGCACAGGCCTTTCCGGCCGGTTTCGCGCTTCTGGTCACCTTTTCAAGCGGGTTCATCGTGCAATATGCGCTGAAGGGATACGGAGAGGCGTCCATCGCCTCCTACGGCATCACCATGCGGGTCGAGCAGCTTTTCCTGCTGCCCGCGCTGGGGATTACCATTTCGCTTGTGCCGATCGCGGCGCAGAATTTCGGTGCGGACAACCGCGACCGCGTGCGCGAGGCGTTTCACCGCTGCTGGATGATGGGCGTGGCGGGCACGACGCTGGCGTTTCCGTTCCTGTGGTTCGGGGGCGGCTGGTTCGCGCGGCTGTTTTCGGACGATCCCGAAGTGATCCGCATCTCGGCGCTGTTCCTGCGGATCGAGGCGGTGATCCTGCCGCTCTACGTCGTATTGTTTTCGATCAACTCGCTGCTTCAGGCGCTCAAGAAAGCGTCCTGGACCATGTGGATCGGGATCTATCGTCAATGGGTCGGCATCGCGGTCTTCATCTGGCTGTTCACGCAGGTGTTCACCTGGGGGCTGACGGGCGTGAGGATCGGCATCGCGGCGGGCGTGGGCACCGGGCTGCTGTTGTCGCTGGCCGTGGCCGTTCATGTGGCGCGCAGCCGCATCGGCGGGTTGATCACCGTCCCGGCACGGCCCGCATCGCAGTGAGCAGCGCGTGATGCAGGCTGCCTGCACTCGCACGGGGGCCGAGGATGCGCAGCGCGCTGTCGTCCTGCCGCAGCACGAAACAGCCCAGGTGGTGGATCGACGTGCGCTGGGCGGCGTCGGCCTCCATCCGGGCGATATCGACCGGGCACAAAAGCTCCATCACCGCGGCGATCCCTGCGCCCCGCAGATCGAAACAGACCCAGCCGTCGGTCTGCTCGGTCACGGAGGCCGCATTGCCGAGCCGCTCGCCGAGCAGGGCGGCGAGGTCTTCGTGGGTCTGAAACGGGGTCAGCACCATCCACTGATCCGGGCCCATCCAGAACGCGGTTTCGGTGCCGCCTGAACAGGCGCGTCCCGGTCCGGGCGCATCGGCACCCAGCACGTCCGCCAGATGCGCGCGGCAGGTGGCTTCATGGCCCCTCCGGGCCGCGACGGTTGCAAGAGCGACATAGGGGTTTTCCGCAAGCGTTACGCCGCCGTGGTTGTCCACCCGCGGGATGTCTGCGCCAAGCGCGGTAAGGGGGGTAAGGTCAGGCACGCATCCGGCTCCCTTCGGGGTCGATGAAATGGGGCGAGGTCACCACCACCTCGATGGTCAGCTGCGTCAGCGGAGAGACGAGCCGCAGCCGTTCACCGGTGCGGTTCGCGCCATCCTTCAGAAACCCCAGACCGATCATGTGCCCCAGTGTCGGCGAATGGCATGCCGAGGTGACATAGCCCTGATCATGGGCCGCATCCACCGGGCCGTCCGTCTGCATCAGATGCCCGCCCGCGGTGATCTTCGCGTTTGTATCGACTGGCTTCAGCCCCACCAGCCGCAGCCCGTCCGCCTGCGACAGCCCCGGTCTGCGCGACAGCCGCGCACCGATGCTGTCCTTGGCCGTCGACACCATGCGCCCCAGCCCCAGGTTGAGCGCCGTGGTCGTGCCGTTCAGCTCATTGCCCGCCGCGTGGCCCTTTTCGATGCGCATCACGCCAAGCGCCTCGGTGCCATAGGGCGTGACGTCGAATTCCGCGCCTGCCGCCATCAGCCGCCGCATCAGCGCGTCGCCATAGCGGCTGGGCACCGCGATTTCATAGGCCAACTCGCCGGAAAACGAGATCCGGAACAGCCGCGCGCGCAGCCCGCCGCAGATCGTGACCGCACCGCAGGCCATGAAGGGGAACGCCGCATTCGACAGATCATGCGCGGGATCCACGATCTTTTGCAGCAGCGCGCGCGCATTGGGCCCGGCGACGGCATATTGCGCCCAGGCCTCGGTGGTCGAGATCAGCTGCACATCCGCGTCGGGCATCAGGCATTGGCGCACGAATTCCATGTGCTGATAGACTTTCGCGGCATTGGCGGTGGTGGTGGTGACGATGAAATGGTCCTGCGCCATGCGCGCGGCCGTGCCATCGTCCATCACGATGCCATCCTCGCGCAGCATCAGCCCATAGCGCGTGCGCCCCACCGGCAGCTTGGCAAAGCCGTTGCAGTAGACGGTATTGAGAAATGCCGCCGCGTCCGTTCCCTGTACGTCGATCTTGCCCAGCGTGGTACAGTCGCAGACCCCGACCGAGGACCGCACGGCGCGCACCTCACGGTCCACGCTTTGCCGCCAGTGGGTCTCGCCGGGTTGGGGAAACCACTGCGCCCGCAGCCAGTTGCCGACCTCGACGAAAACCGCGCCGCGTTCGCGGGCCCAGTGGTGCGAGGGTGTCAGGCGCGTGGGGTGAAACTCCTTGCCGCGCATCCGCCCGGCGAAGGTGCCGATGGCGGTCGGGGTATAGGGCGGCCGGTATATCGTCGTGCCAACCTCGGGGATCGACTTGCCCGCAAGCTCTGCCATGATCGCGAGGCCAAGCATGTTCGACGTCTTGCCCTGATCCGTGGCCAGGCCCAGCGTGGTATAGCGCTTGAGGTGCTCGACGCTGCGAAAACCCTCCTGGTGGGACTGTTTC
>JBFFQZ010000243.1:0-4896 GCA_041573235.1 Sulfitobacter sp.
AAAAACCATATCAGTCTTTGCGCTTCACTGTGAGTCAACACCGTTGACCCCTGCTTTGCCGAGCTTCTCTCGGACCCGCGCAATCATGTTCGCCCGCCCCCGCCCGACGTGCCCCTGTCCAAGGTACGCGCGGCGGCGGCTGGCCGGTTGACCCTTGCCCCGCAACGCCCCGTCCATGCGGTGCGCGCGGTCCGGATCGAGGCGGCGGGCAGGACGATCACCTGCCGTCTCTACCACCCCACTCAGACCGACAATCTGCCGGTCGTGCTGTTTTTTCATGGCGGCGGTTGGGTCTGGGGCAACCTCGACAGTCACGATTCAGTCTGCCGCTCGCTGGCCATCGACTCAGGCTGTGCGGTGCTGGCGGTGGATTACCGTCTGGCCCCGGAACACCCCTTCCCGGCCGCATTGGACGACGCCCGCGACGCACTGGCTTGGCTGCGTGAAAACGGCGCGACGCTTGGCCTTGATCCCACGTGCATCGCGCTCTGCGGCGACAGTTCGGGCGCGAATATCGCGCTGCACACGGCGGCACGCACATCCGGGCCGCTGCAGCACCTTGGCCTGTTCTATCCGCCCTTAGATCCCTCATGCGCCAGCGCGTCGCAGCAGACCTACGCCGACAACCACCTGCTCACCCGCGAAGCGATGCTGTGGTTCTGGAAGAACTATCTGGACGGGCAGACCTTTGATCTCGGCACCCTGTCGGGGCTTCCGCCCACTTCCATCGGTCTGGCCCAATACGACATCCTTCACGACGAAGGCCGCGCCCTCGCAGAACAACTCACCACCAGCGGCACGTGCGTCACACAGCGCACCTACCCCGGCATGATCCACGCATTCATCTCGTTGCCCCATGTTACGCCCATGGCGCTCACTGCGCTTGCGGACATGGGCGCCGACATTCGCGCCGCAATGGAAAGGCCCCCCAGATGACCGACTTCCCCCAGTATGAGACCATAAAGGTCACCCGCAAGAACCGCATCCTGACGCTGACGTTGAACCGGCCCGACACGCTCAACGCCGTGGACAAGCTGATGCACCGCGAGCTGTGTACCGTTTTTCATGACGCCGCCGACGACCCTCATTCGGACGTGATCATCCTGACCGGCGCGGGCCGCGCGTTTTCGTCGGGTGGCGACATCCCCTGGATGCAAGAGATGATCGATACCGGCTTTGCCCAGACGTCACGCGAGGCGAAACGCATCATTGCCGCGCTGCTCGACTGCGAGAAACCCGTCATCGCCAAGCTCAACGGGCATGCGACCGGCTTCGGCGCCACGCTGGCGCTGTTCTGCGATGTGATTTTCGCCAGTGACCACGCGAAGATCGGCGATCCGCATGTCTCGGTGGGCCTGACGGCAGGTGATGGAGGCGCGGTGATCTGGCCGCAGCTGATCGGCTACGCCCGCGCAAAGGAGTACCTGATGACCGGCGATCTGATCCCCGCCCCCGAGGCCGTGCGCATCGGGCTGATCAACCATGCCTTCGCCGCCGCCGATCTGGATGAACGGGTCGATGCCTTTGCCGACCGACTGGCATCCGGGGCCACGACAGCGATCCGCACCACGAAAATGTCGATCAACATCGGGCTGAAGCAGCTGTTTGCCACGATCATGGATGCCTGCCTTGCGATGGAAAGCGCATCCAACGGGACCGCAGACCATCAAGAGGCCGTTAACGCCTTTGGCGAGGGGCGCAGCCCTGAATTCGGGGCTGATCGAGGGTCGTGAACCATGACGTACCGCAGGCTTGTGGCGGATCACAAAACCCTATCGGGGCTCCAACAACGCCCCCCTTTGGCAGTGAAGACGCCCTGTTTGCGGACAATCGTTCCCAAGTCAAAGCCAACAAGTGCCGTAATCCCATCATCGAGCTTCGCTGACGGAAATGTCCCTTCGACCAAGCTGCGCCCGATGCACGCGCGCAGCTTGGAATTTTTCCCCAATCGGGTGTCGGCCAATATGACGGCCTTCAGAAAGACGCAGGCACGCCGTTCAGTCCGACAGAAGTTTCCTGCGTTCCGCGAACTCTTCTGAATCGATCTCACCCTTGGCATATCGCTCCTTGAGGAGCGCCAGCGCACGATCCTGCGCGCTATGGCTGGCGCTCAATCCCGCGGCACCTGGCTGGCGCAAGAGATAGACAGTTCCGGCAACGATCCCGACGACGATCAGGATCATCAGGATCGGACCGAGGATCATGCCGAAGCCTCCCCAATGGCCGCTGCTCCACATCATGTCATGCCCATAATTAAACGCCCTGTATCTCTCCGGACTTTCCCCGACCTGTGCCGCCGCCGATCTGGCAGCAAGGCCAACTGCACCTGCCGCGCCCGCGGCAATCGCCCTGTATTTGGATTTCATCGTGTACCTCCATATCCATGCCGTCGACGCCGACGGCCCGTTATTGTGAAACTGATAGGTTAGAAACGCGGCACATACCGTGACCTGAATCAAAGTGCCGCTGTGCAGGCCCTGTAGCATCGTTCACATATTCAATAGTGTGGACTGCGAGACGAAATCGTCGATATGGCCCCGCCGTCGCGGCAGGCCTGAGTTTTACACGCCCAAACGAGGAGTGTGTGCCGTGAGCTACACAATCGACCGCCTGTTCATCGACTGCACGTTCGACGATATCGACGCCCGGACGCGCGCAGCCCTTTCGGAAAACGGCTTTGGGGTGCTGACCGAAATCGACGTCCAGGCGACGATGAAGAAAAAGCTGGATGTCGAAATGCAACCCTACCGGATCCTGGGTGCCTGCAATCCGAAGATGGCCTATGAGGCGATCGGCATGGAGCCGCGCGTGGGGGCGATGCTGCCCTGCAACGTGATCCTGCGCGAGGTCGACGGCGGGGTCGAGGTCAGCGCGATTGATCCGGTCGCATCGATGCAGGCCATAGACAACCCCGACCTGCATGCCGTCGCGGGGCAGGTTCGCGACCTTTTGCAAAAAGCGGTCAAGGCGATCTGAGATGCCGGTCGCGCAACTCTTTTTCCGGTCGTGTGGAGGCGTGACCGCCGCCGTGGCCGCCGATCCGGTTTCCGCCGTCTAAACCCCGCTGACAACGACGGGGTCGCAACCGCGCGGAAGGCCTGTTGGCAAAGGGCAGACGCGGCCAATCCTGTTCAACAGGGCATCACGCCTGAGCTTACCGTCGCCGGACCCTCGGGCTGAATAGGAACAACAGAAGGCAGGCAGGCCATGAACCACGATCATTCACACGCGGCATCCACCATTCCTGAGGGGGCCGATACAGCCAGGGACCCGGTCTGCGGCATGACGGTCGCGGTCGGGCCCGAGACGCGGCAAGCGACCTTTCAGGAAAAGAGCTACCATTTCTGTTCGGAGAAATGTCAGAAAAATTTCAAGAACGACCCGTGGTTCTACGCATCAGGCCGCAGCGCGGAACGCCCGAGGCCAGCCCCTGCCGACGGCCGGTACACCTGCCCGATGCACCCCGAGATAATCCGCGACGCGCCAGGAGCTTGCCCGATCTGCGGTATGGCGCTCGAACCGATGCTGCCTTCGGACGCCCCCAACGCGGAATTGTCCGACTTCACCCGTCGGATGTGGGTTTCGGCCGCGGCAGCCGTGCCGCTGATGGTCCTGACCATGGGCGAGATCGTCGCACTGCCGGTGCGCGACTGGATCGGACATCAGGCCCCCACCTATCTGGAGTTCTTCATGGCGACGCCCATCGTGCTTTGGGCGGCATGGCCGTTCTTCCGACGCGGGTGGGATTCGGTCGTCAACCGATCGCCCAACATGTGGACGCTGATCAGCCTTGGCGTGTCGGCGGCGTATCTCTACTCGATCGTGGCAACCTTTCTGCCGGGGGTATTTCCCGAACAATATCAAATCGGCCACGGTGTCGGCACCTATTTCGAGGCGGCGGTGGTGATCGTGGCCCTGGTGTTTGTCGGACAGGTCCTGGAACTGCGCGCCCGTGAACGCACCGGCGACGCGATCCGTGCGCTTTTGGATCTCGCGCCCAAGACTGCGCGGCGGATCCTGCCGGACGGGACCGAGTATGACGCGCCGCTGGAAAACATCATGGAGGGCGACAGGCTGCGCGTCCGTCCGGGCGATGCCGTGCCGGTGGATGGCGTGGTGATAGAGGGGCGATCAAGCCTCGATGAAAGCATGCTGACCGGCGAGTCGATGCCAGTCGAAAAAGGCCCCAGCGATGCAGTGACCGGCGCCACGATCAACAAGAACGGCAGCCTTGTGATCGAGGCTGGCAGGGTGGGCGCGGACACCGTGCTGGCGCAGATCGTGACCATGGTGACGAACGCCCGGCGGTCGCGTGCTCCGATCCAGGGAATGGCCGACCGGGTCTCAGCCATATTCGTGCCAACGGTCGTCAGCACCGCGGTCATTGCCTTCACCCTTTGGATGATCCTGGGACCCGCCCCCGCGCCGGTCTTTGCAATTGCTGCGGCCGTGTCTGTGCTGATCATTGCCTGCCCCTGTGCACTTGGACTGGCGACACCGATCTCAATCACCACGGCGGCGGGGCGCGGGGCGCAGGCCGGTGTGCTGATCAAGGATGCCGAGGCGTTGGAACGGATGGCGGGCGTCGACACGCTGATCGTCGACAAGACCGGCACGCTGACGATGGGAAAGCCGGTGCTGACCGACACCGTGGCGCTGGGCGAGGTGAGCGAGGCGGATCTGCTGGCGTTGGCCGCGGCACTGGAACGCGGGTCGGAGCATCCCTTGGCCGAAGCGATCGTCGAGGGCGCCGAGGCTGCGGGCATCGCCCGGCAGGAAACCACCGATTTCGAAGCGGTCACCGGCAAGGGTGTGCGCGGGCGGATCGGCGGGCGCCCGGCCGCCCTTGGCAACACGGCAATGATGCAGGCGATGGGCCTGGACACGACCGAGGCC
>JBFFQZ010000244.1:0-4896 GCA_041573235.1 Sulfitobacter sp.
AAACATGGGTTTTTCGCGGATTATCTGGAGTTGGTGAACAATCGGAGCCATTGTTGCGCCGCCTGGGACAGACGAATGGGGCGATCATTGGGCGGCTTACGCCGCATTCGGGTCGAAATTCAAAGGGTGATGGCAGCGATCAGTCGGCCATAGTCGGCCTCCTTGGTCTGCGTTGTGCGACGGTAGGAATAGAATCGCTCGGGATCCGAGAACGTACAGTGCCGTGTCCATTCCGCATGGCCCACACCCGCCGCGCGCAGGCGGTTCAGGCCAAAGCCCGGCAGATCGAACAGCATCCTGTCACCTTTGCCGTTGATGAAATAGCGCGCGAAAGCGGGGTCGCTGTCCATGAAGCTGTCCAGGAACTCGGGCCCGACCTCATAGGCGCGTTGACTGATGGCGGGGCCGATGATCGCGGTGATGTTGCCGGGCGTCGCACCCAGTTGCGCCATCGCGTCGACTGTCGCCTCAAGGATGCCGTCAAGCGCCCCGCGCCAGCCCGCGTGGGCCGCGCCGATGACACCGGCCTGTGGGTCGGCGAACAACACAGGCTGGCAATCGGCGCTGAGCACCGACAGGGCGATGCCCGGCGTCTTGGTCACCAGCCCGTCGGCGCGGGGTTTTTCGGTCAAGGGTCCATCCACCGGAATGGCAGTGGCTGAGTGGACCTGATGCAGGCTGACAAGGTGGTCGGGCGCGACGCCCATCGCGTCGGCCACGCGACCGCGGTTGATCGCGACGATCTCGGCCTGGTCTGACGATCCCTGTCCGCAGTTCAGCCCGGCAAAAACGCCTGACGACGCGCCGCCCCGGCGGGTAAAGAATCCATGTTTTACCGGAAGGGCGTCGGAGGTGAGTATTTCTAGGGTCATGTTTCCAATCCGGGCAGCATGGGCGCGCCCTCGGGCACGATTCCGAACGTCTTGAACAGGTTTCCCATTTCCTGCGGGTGCGTCAACCGGCGATGCGCGGCAATGTGGGTCTCAAGCGCGGGACCGCTCAGCCTATCGGCAAGGGCCTGCGCCCGCGCGGTGATGCCCAGACGCTCAAGAAAAACGCCCTGCGGCGTTACCCGGCTGGGTATGCAGGGGGCCGTGGCACGCAGCAGCGCTTCGAAATCCACGTGCGCGGTCAGGTCGGCACGGCCCGGTTCGGCCAGCGGATCGACCTTTTGATGATCCTGCACGGCCTGAAGCGTATCGCCCAGCGACCGCCAGTCGCCATAGTCGACCACAAGCGCCGCGCCCCCGTTGCGGGCGATGCGGTTGGCCACCGTTGACAGGATCGGGGCGGCGCCGGGCGTGTCTTCGATTAGATCCCCGTCCGCCGTATCGTCCAGCCGGTGGCTGAGCGCCGGTTGCGGCTGCGCGGGGCCAAGACCGAAGACCAGCGCGTCCTCCGCCACTCCCACCTGCCGCTCGCGCCAGCGGTTGCCGTCGCGTATGAACTGGCGCACGGGCAGGGCGTCGAAGAATTCGTTGGCCACCAGAAGCGTCGGCTGATCCGGCAGACTGTCGATGTCGTCGATCCAGCTCGGACTGTGACCGGCCAGTGTTTCGGCCTGCGTCTTGCGCAGGGCCGGAGATGCCTCGAGCAGGATGATATGCGCCGAATCGGCAAACCCCGGCACCCGCGCGGTGGCGCGCAGGATGTCGGCCATAAGCGTGCCGCGCCCGGGGCCAAGCTCGGCCAGGGTGACGGGGGTGGGGGCGCCCTGGTCCAGCCATGCCTGGGCCAGCGACAGGCCAATGAGTTCGCCGAACATCTGGGTGATCTCGGGCGCGGTTGTGAAGTCGCCTGCGGTCCCGAAGGGCTTTTGGGTGGTGTAATATCCGTGGGTCGGGTGCAGCAGGCAGGCCGCCATGTAGTCGGCGACGCTGATCGGACCCTGTGCCCTTATCTGAGCAATCAGAAGGTCGCGCAGGCTCATGTACGCCGCGCGCGCTGGATCAGGAGGACGCCGACCGCGATCATCGGCAGGCAAAGGACCTGTCCCATGGTCAGCCCGTAGCCGCCGATGTGCCATGCAAAGCCGAGCGGATTGCCGGGAGAGATGAACTGTGCGTCCGGCTGGCGGAAGAACTCCACGGCGAAACGGGCAATGCCATAGCCTGCCAGAAAGCTGCCCGTGACCAGGCCAGGTGTCTTGAACGCGTCGCGGCGCCAGACCAGCCAGATCAGCACGGCACCCAGAATCAGCCCTTCGAGCGCGGCCTCGTAGAGTTGCGACGGGTGACGGGCGCACAGGCCTATCACGTCGGGGCAATACTGAGCCGCCTCCGTGGGAAAGGCCACGCCCCAGGGCAGGTCGGTCGGACGGCCCCAAAGCTCGGCGTTGATGAAATTGGCGATCCGGCCCAGCAACAGACCGGGTGCGATCCCCAGCGCCAGGAGGTCGCCCGCGCTGATTTTGGCGATCCCGTGCCGGGTGGTATACCCCAACGCCGCAACGATGACCCCGAGCGCACCACCGTGGAAGGACATGCCGCCTTCCCACACGCGCAGGATCTGAAGCGGGTCGGTAAGATAGGTGCCGGGCTGGTAGAACAGCACATAGCCCAGCCGCCCGCCCAGGATCACGCCGATGATGACCCAGGTCAGCAGGTCTTCGATCTGGCGGGGCGTCATCACGGGGCTGTCTCCGCGCCAGAGGCGCGGGGTTCTTGCCGCGCGCAGCACCAGCCGCCAGCCCAGCAGGATCCCCACGATATAGGCCATCGCATACCAGCGGAGGGCAAATTCCATGCCGAAAAGAGAGATCGAGAAGATCTCGGGCGATATGTCGGGGAAGGGGATCATGGCTTGCATGCGATGATTGAGCGCGGCTGGGCGGGGAAGTCAACCTTGCGGGCGGTGGTTTGACGGCCCATATAGGGCAGATATCGATTGGAGAGACACCATGCAGACCCGCAACAAGCTGTTCGACGACCTGAGCCAGATCATGACAAACGCGATGGGCGTGGCCCAGGGCGCCAAGGATGAGGCGGAAAACGCGATGAAGGGGCTGATGGATCGCTGGCTGGCCGACCGCGATTTCGTGACCCGCGAAGAGTTCGACGCGGTACGCGCGATGGCGCAGAAGGCGCGCGAAGAGAACGAGGCGCTCAAATCCCGCATCGAGGCGCTTGAGGCCAAGTGACCTGATTGCGGTGCTGCCGCACCATTTTTCCTTTTATTGGGCAAGCCCGGCGTGATCACCTCCGCCTCTGCCGTGGTACGGGCCGAGCCGTTCGCAATGGCACTGCCTCAACCTTGTAGTGAATTGCCTCATTACCGCTATATTTAGCGGTTATCCCCTGCTGATTGGGGTTATCCCCAGAAAAAGACTTGCCAGACCCTGTTCGGACCGCCACCATATCTTGTAGGATGTGGGGGCAGCTCCGCGTCTTATAGCGGAAGCACCCATGGTCTGGGGGCAACGAGCAGCCTCCACGCTTTTGGCGACAACAAAAGAGGTGGCACAATGGCCCTGTCAGAGCAGTATCTGGAAGACGAGATTCACCCTATCGACATCGTCGAAACCCTTGCGGCCCATCACGACTGGGACTTTGACCGGATTTCCGACGAGCAGATCGCAATGGCTGTCGAGGGGCAGTGGCGGACGTATTCGGTCACCCTGGCCTGGTCGGCCTTTGACGAGACGTTGCGCCTGATCTGCACCTTCGAGATGGAGCCGCCGGAAGAGAAACTGCCCGCGCTCTATGGTTTGCTGAACGAAGTGAACGACCAATGCTGGGCCGGGGCCTTCACCTATTGGGCCGAGCAGCAGCTGATGGTCTATCGCTATGGTCTGGTCCTGACAGGTGGGCATATCGCCTCGCCAGAGCAGATCGACACGATGATCGGCGCCGCAATCATGAGCGCCGAGCGTTACTATCCCGCAGTGCAACTGGTCATGTGGGGCGACAAGAGCCCCCGCGACGCGATGCAAGTCGCCATTGCAGAGGCCTACGGGCGCGCGTAATCCTGTTCCCCGACGCAAAAGGGGGATTTATGGAAAACTCACGGATTGCCGCTGACGGTCTGGTGTTGCTGGGCTGTGGCAAGATGGGATCGGCCATGCTGTCGGGGTGGTTGGCGCGCGGATTGCCTGCCGCCTCTGTCTGGGTCAGGGACCCCGCACCGTCCGAATGGCTGCAAGGCACCGGTGTTCACCTCAACGAAGATCTCCCCCTCGCTCCGGCCATCGTGCTGGTCGCGGTCAAGCCGCAGATGATGGCCGAAGCGCTGCCGACCCTGCGACAGATGGGCAACGGCGAGACTCTGTTCGTAAGCGTGGCGGCGGGCACTCCGATCAGCTTTTTCGAGGCGACACTGGGTCAGCAGACGCCGGTGGTGCGGGCGATGCCCAACACGCCCGCTGCGATTTCCAAGGGGATCACCGCCATCGTGGGCAACGCGCATGCCGGTGTCAAGGGGCTGGACGAGGCCGAAATGCTGTTGTCGGCGGTGGGTGAGGTTGTGCGGCTGAGCGCGGAGGCGCAGATCGATGCGGTCACCGGGGTCAGCGGCTCCGGCCCGGCCTATGTGTTTCACATGATGGAGACGCTGGCCGACGCAGGCGAAGCGCAGGGGTTGCCGCGAGAGATGGCCCTGCAACTGGCCAAGGCGACTGTGGCGGGGGCAGGTGCGCTGGCCATGGCCGCGGATGAAGACCCCACGCAACTGCGCATCAACGTCACCAGCCCGAACGGCACGACGCAGGCCGCACTCGAGGTGCTGATGGACGAACAGAACGGCTTTCCCGCGCTGATGCGGCGCGCGGTGGCGGCTGCGGCGGACCGCTCGCGGGAGCTGGCACGTGGATGACATCAGCTTTGACGATTTTCTGCGGGTCGATGTGCGCACGGGCCGGGTGATCCGTGCCGAAGCCTTTCCCGAGGCGCGCAAACCTGC
>JBFFQZ010000245.1:0-4880 GCA_041573235.1 Sulfitobacter sp.
ACCGCATCCGCCAAAGCTTTGCCGCGCAGAGCATGATGACCACTTTGGGAGCCGAATTGTCCGACATCGGGCCCGGTCACGTCTGCATCCAGGCGCCGATATTGCCCGGTGCCCGTCAGCAGCAGGGCTTCGGGCATGCGGGTCTTACCTTTTCCATCGGCGACAGCGCCGCAGGGTACGCTGCGCTGACCACTTTGCCACTCGACATGGAGGTCGTCACCGCAGAGATCAAGATCAACCTGATCGCGCCCGCTCGGGGCGAGCTGTTGATCGCGACGGGCAAAGTGATCAAACCGGGAAAGCGCCTGTGCATCGTGACCTGCGAGGTTCATGCGCAAACGGATGGTGAACGAACGCTGATCGCAATCCTGCAGGGCACGATGGTGCCTGTTCCCGGCGCACCGCCGCAGTGATCCGGGTAAAGGCGCGCGGCACGCTCCGGTCTGACCTGAGGTGATCCGCGGTGCGGACAGCCAACCCTAGCGGTAGAGCGATCCCTCAGGCAGTCAGCCCCTCCGGTTCGGACAGGCCGTTCGCACGGCAGCAGGCAGTTACCGTATTCGCCAGCAGACAGGCGATCGTCATCGGCCCTACGCCGCCCGGCACCGGGGTGATGGCACCGGCAACCGCGGCACAGCTTGCATAATGCACATCGCCGACCAGCCGTGTCTTGCCCTCGCCCTTTTCGGGCGCATCAATCCGGTTGATGCCGACATCGATCACCGTGGCACCGGGTTTGATCCAATCGCCCGGCACCATTTCAGGTCGTCCGACCGCCGCGACGACGATATCGGCACGGCGCACGACCTCGGCCAGATCCCTCGTCCGGCTATGTGCGATCGTTACCGTCGCGCTGTCGTTCAGCAAAAGCTGCGCCATCGGTTTGCCCACGATGTTCGAGCGCCCGATCACGACGGCATCCATGCCGGAAATCGACCCATGGTGCTCGCGCAGCATCATCAGGCATCCCAACGGCGTACAGGGCACCATGGATTTCTGCCCCGTCCCCAACAGCCCCACATTCGAGATGTGAAACCCGTCCACATCCTTTGCCGGGTCAATCGCGTTGATCACGAGATCCTCGTCGAGATGTTTGGGCAAAGGCAGTTGCACCAGGATGCCGTGGATCTCGGGATCACGGTTCAGCTGGTCGATCAACGCCAGCAGGTCCGCCTCGGGGGTCGCCACGTCCAGCTTGTGCTCGACCGACTTCATCCCGACCTCGACGGTCATCTTGCCCTTTGAGCGGACATAGACCTGGCTGGCCGGATCCTCGCCCACCAGAACGACGGCCAGACCCGGCGTGATGCCGTGATCGGCCTTCAGGCGCGCCACATGCTGTCCTACCTGCCCGCGCACCCGTGCCGCGAATTCCTTGCCGTCGATAATGGTCGCTGTCATGCGTGAACGCGCCTCTTTGTCAGTTTGCAGATAAACTCATGCCAAAGGCCAATTCGGGGCGCGGGTCAATCCCGTGCCCCGAATTTCCTTGGACGTCGCAGGCTCAGAACAGCCCTTCGACATCTCCATCCGCGTTCAGCTTGATCATTTCCGCCGAGGGTTTACGCGGCAGACCGGGCATGGTCATGATCTCTCCGCAGATCACCACCACGAAACCCGCACCCGCCGACAGCCGCACTTCGCGCACAGGCACCGAGAAGCCGACAGGCGCGCCGCGACGATCCGGATCGGTGGTAAAGCTGTACTGCGTCTTGGCCATGCATACGGGCAGATTGCCGTATCCCTGCGCTTCCCAGTCTTTCAGTTGATTGCGGATCTTCTGATCTGCCAACACCTCGTCGGCGCGGTAGATCCGCTTGGCCACGGTCTCGATCTTTTCAAACAGCGGCATGTCGTCGGGATAGATCGGCGCAAAATTGGCGCTTCCCTTATCGGCGATCTCGGCCACCCGGGTGGCCAGGTCCGCCGACCCTTCCGAGCCGAGTTCCCAATGGCGCGACAGGATCGCTTCGGCCCCCAGACCTGCCACATAGTCCTTCACCGCCTGCACCTCGGCATCGGTATCGGTCACGAAATGGTTGATCGCGACCACGACGGGCACGCCAAACGACTTCACGTTCTCGATGTGACGGCCAAGGTTGGCACAACCGCTCTGGACCGCCTCGACATTTTCCGCGCCGAGATCAGCCTTGGCGACGCCGCCGTTCATCTTCATCGCGCGCACCGTGGCCACGATCACCACCACCGACGGTGACAGCCCCGCCTTGCGGCATTTGATGTTCATGAACTTCTCGGCCCCCAGATCGGCGCCAAAGCCTGCCTCGGTCACCACGTAATCCGCCAGTTTCAGCGCCGTGGTGGTCGCGATCACCGAGTTGCAGCCATGCGCGATGTTGGCAAACGGTCCGCCGTGCACGAAGGCCGGATTGTTTTCCAGCGTCTGCACCAGGTTGGGCTGCATCGCGTCCTTGAGCAGCACGGTCATCGCGCCATCCGCCTTGATGTCGCGGCAATATACCGGCGACCGATCGCGGCGGTGGGCGACGATCATCGCGCCAAGGCGTTCTTGCAGATCACCCAGATCCCGCGCCAGGCACAGGATCGCCATGACTTCGGAAGCCACCGTGATGTCAAACCCCGCCTCGCGCGGGAAGCCGTTCGAGACCCCGCCCAGTGACGCGGTAATCTGGCGCAGGGCACGGTCGTTCATGTCCACGACCCGACGCCACACCACACGGCGGGTGTCAATCTCAAGCTCGTTGCCCCAGTAGATGTGGTTGTCGATCATCGCGCTCAGCAGGTTGTGCGCCGAGGTGATCGCATGGAAGTCACCCGTGAAATGCAGGTTCATCTCTTCCATAGGGACGACCTGCGCGAAACCGCCCCCCGCAGCCCCGCCCTTCATGCCAAAGTTCGGGCCCAGTGACGCCTCGCGGATACACACGCAGGCGTTCTTGCCGATGCGGTTCAGCCCGTCGCCCAGACCCACGGTCGTGGTCGTCTTGCCCTCGCCTGCGGGCGTAGGGTTGATGGCGGTCACGAGGATCAGCTTGCCATCCTTGCGGTCCTGCACGGAGTTGATGAACGACTGGCTCACCTTCGCCTTGTCATGGCCATAGGGCAACAGATCGTCGCTGGAGATCCCCAGCTTCGCGCCAATCTCCTGAATGGGTTTCTTGGACGCTTCACGCGCGATTTGGATGTCGGTCTTGAAAGCCATGGTTTTCCCCATTCTAGGCTGATGCGGCACAATCTTAGCGATGCATACAAGCGAGCGCTCTGGCCAAAGGTCAATTTTACGACATTTTTGGAACGTGTTGCGGCGCGCGGTCGCGGGCAGGTTTCTTTTGGGAAACCCGCGGCCCCCGCGCCTTGCAGGACGGCTGATCAGGCGCCGGGATCAATGCAGAAGATATCAAACGGGGCAAGTCACCGAAACCGTGCCGGGAAAGCGTCTGCATTGACCTGTCCTCCCCCTCAGCAGGCTTCCGCAGATGGTCCGCCCACAACGCGACTTGAAGGCCCTGTGCTGTCTCAGCACGACATCCGCGGGCCCGTAAACCGCGGAACCAACGCCGCGCCGGGCGGTTTGGCGATGATTCGCAGGGGAATGCGCGGTTTTCATGGCAGGGACGCAAACGCGACCTGCGCCGCCGCCGTCACAACATCCCCGGCGCCCATGGCCGCTGATCGGGCACATGCAGACGCATCCGTTCGCCCAGCACCAGGTCTCCCTCGCGCTCGACCCAGGCGGTGACGCCGCGCCGGTCCTGCGCCGCCGCCTTGAACCTGCCGCCCAGCCCCGGCATGTCCGCGTCGATTTCCCGCGCGGGCAAGTGACAGGGGCGGTTTTCCATGTCGATCACGATGGTCGCACCTGACGGACCCTGAAGCCGTGCGGAGGGTGGCACATGGGTGAAATCAGCGATCCCTTCGATCACCAGCGTCGCGCCCAGATAGCTGGGGTCCAGCGTTTCCACCTCCATCTGCCGCGCAATCGCGGCTATTTCCTCGGCGCTCATCACGCATAATTGGCGGGTGTTGGCAATTTCCGTGCCCTTTGGATGCTGCGACACCACGCGGCTGCACGAGGGGCGCGTGCGCCCGCCATGGTCCTCGCCTTCGGGCCCGGCAAAGCTCAGCGTCAAACGCTCACGCGGCACGGCCTTCAGCCCTGCATCGCGGTCCGGCACGACGCCAAGCCACGTGATGGTCGCATAATGGTCCGTGGGGATCAGCGCTGGCATATCCGGTCTCCTTTTCCGCCACCCTGCGCATCCGGGCGGCAAAAGAAAAGACCCGACCGCAGCATTGTGCCGTTTGCGGGTCGGCGGGGACAGTATGGCACAAAAGAAAGACGCTGCCGGAATTCAATCCGGCAGCGTCTTTCATGTTCGATATCCGACGATCTACCGTGTATGGCGGGGCCGGTTATTGTTTCGGCATCCGCCCACGCGGCAGGCTCAGACCGAGGGTTCAGGCTCCATCCCGCCGGAGGGCGGGCTTTTCTTGCCCTTCGCCTTGGGGATCGCCGTCACGCTCGGTGCCGAGCCGCTGTCGGGCTTGTCATCCTCGTCGGGTTCGTGCGGAGGATGGCCCAACATCACGCGCTTGATCTCATCTCCGGTCAGGGTCTCATATTCCAGCAGGCCTTGCGCAAGGCGCTCGAACTCTTCCTCGTTGTCTTCGATCAACTTGCAGGCGCGGGCGTAGCCTTCGTCGATGATCCGCTTCACTTCGCTCTCGATCAGCTCCTTGGTCGCCGCGGAGACCGAAAAGCCGCCCGCCCCGCCATTCGCCTGATAGCCTGCGGCAGCTTCGGAGTAGTCGATGTTGCCGACCTTGTCGGACATGCCCATGCGCATCACCATGCCACGCGCCAGTTGGCTGGCCTGCATGATGTCGCCTATCGGTCCGGA
>JBFFQZ010000246.1:0-4860 GCA_041573235.1 Sulfitobacter sp.
GACATTCTGGAAATTGGTTTCTATCAAGGCAAGAGCAGCGCCTACATTGCCGCCACCCTTGAGGATCAGGGCGAAGGGAGCCTGACAACTTTCGACATGGCGTCCGCGCGGAACCATTCACCCAACATCGAGACCGTGTTGGAGAAAACCGGACTGAGTGACCGGGTCACGATCTTTTATTCCAAGCGGTCCTACACTTGGGAATTGCAACGGTTGATCAATTCAGCTGAACGGCCCAGCTTTGATTTCTGCTACTTTGATGGCGGACACACATGGGACACATCCGGTTTCGGTCTTACGCTTGTCGACATGCTCATGCGGCCGGGCGGTCTGATCCTGCTTGACGACATGGACTGGTCGATTGCCAACTCACCATTTTTCAAAAATAACCCGCGCATGGCCAGCCGCTATGACGACGATGAGAAAACCGCACATCCGGTGCGGTTGATCTGGGATACGATCCTGCCGCATTTGGGATACGAACACGTGCGGGAATATCCCGATCAGGACTGGGGATTGGCCCGCAAAAAGGGTTGATCGCTAGATTTCGCGGATAAGCAACGGCGCGTCCTTGTCAAACAGACGCAGACGGAAGTTGTGTTCAATCCGGACCATATTCCACGTAAAGCCGATGCTGACATGGTCGTGGTCGTCAATTTTTGCGCTGAAGCGGTGTTCATCCCATGGTTGCAGTCCTGCGGGGCAAAGCAGGTAATGCAGGCGCATGTCTGTCCCCTCGGCATGAAAGGCCACCCCTTGGGTCGGGATCATTTCGGCACCCTCGGCGCGGAAGGCACGATCACGCAGAATGAAGTTGTCAAAGTGACTGTGCCGCATGGCGGTCTGGTCTTGTGAACGCCAGTGCATTGTCGCCATTCTTGTCCAACTCCGGAAAGTGCAGCAGGGCATGAAGCGCGCCTGTGTCCAGACCGATCAGATGGTTCGAGCGTTTCGAATAGAAATTGTCGGACAGCATCAAATCGATCTCCGCTCTGATCTGTGAAATCAGGCGCGCCGCTTTTTCGTCCTCGTCCAGTTCTGGGTGCGCGCGCAGGAACAGCAGATATTCAGTCAGCATCGGCATCCCGATGCCTGCCGCCAGATCCCCCAGACGCGTCGTGTAATATTCGCTCTTTTCTGTCTTGGGGTCTGAATGGAACGGGGCAAAGTCGTCGATGATGGCGATGGAGGCCAATACTGCTGCGCGATTGTCTGCAAAGTCTTCGTTCGGTGCCGTGCTGGGTAGCCTAGCGCATGGTAAACAGGTTGTGGAGCCATTGCCGGTCCATTGTCCAGTCAAAGGGCAGAGTTACACGAACAGCTGGAAAACGGCTGTAACTCACCGAAGCCAGAAACCCCTCCGAAGGGCTTGGGGGGATCATCCGGCACGCGCCAGCCTCCTTTTCAGATAATAGTCTGCAAGAACACGTCCTGCATTCGGTTGCGGTCGAAAATGCCCTGAATTTGCCAGATTATTAACGCTTCCAGCCATATTTTCACCATTCTCTTCAGAGATAAAGACAGCGTTTTCCCGCAATCCGGCGTTCAATGTGTCGTTCTTGCGAGCCCTTAAACAGAGGAATTTAAAGTGAAACATACATTGGTTGCCTTTTCCGCCTTTCTGGCTGTTTTCGCCGCAGGTGCGCAGGCCGCCACCTGCGCTGACCGAACCCACGTCGTTACTCAACTTGAAACCCGGTTCGGTGAAACGCTCGTTGCCAACGCAATCAGCTCTTCCAGAAATGTGCTGGAGGTTTTCGCGTCAGACGACAAAAAAACGTGGTCCATCCTGGTGTTTTTGCCCGAACGCGGGCTGTCCTGCCTTGTCTCTACCGGCAAGGGCGACACAACATTGAAAGTGGCTCTTTCAGAAATCTGAAACGCATTGTTTTGCCGCGACAACACGGCAATTCGTAAACCAATTCTGCGCAGCCAACAGCTTGCTGCGTCTGCTCCGACCTGATCGCCGGAGCGTGTGAGGATTCTATCCCCAGTCGATCAACAGTTTCCTTGCAAAATTCACCTAATGTGTTAATTTCTCATACTATTCAGAGAAGTAATTATGGTGGCGTTATGTTGATCCCTGTGCCTGGTTTCGCTGGAAAAAGGTCAGTTGGAGTGTGTCATGCACTTGCCGGCATCGCAGTGTGTCTGGCGAGCGTTTTCGCGACAAATCCCGCAAATGCCCAGGACGCCACGTCGTTATTCGAGGCAGCCGAGGCGATCAGGCTCAGCGCAACAAGTTCCGATGAACTGGGTGAAGCACTGAGCTTGTATAAAAAAGCGGCCGAACTGGGCAAGCACGCGTCCTACTACCGGATCGGCACAATCGAAGACACCCTTGGAAACCATGCCGAGGCCGTGGCAGCGTTCAAGCTGGGTGGCGAGAGCGGAAGCCTGTCTTCTTTGATCGCCTTGGCCGAGGGTCATGCAAGGGGGCACTTTGGCGATTTGAGCGATCCCGCACAGGGCGTACCTGTCCTCGACGCCCTTGCAAGAGAAAGTAAAAGCCAGCGCGCCTCGTACCTTTTGGCAAGCCTATACGAAAGTGGCATCGGTGTAGAACGCGATATGCCGCGCGCTATGGCGTTGTACAACGAACTTGCTGACCAGGGGTATGCACGCGCTTTGCGCAAGCTTGGCCGGTTCCACCTTAAAGGCAGCAGTGACGCTGGGCTCCCGCAAGATGCTGACCGCGCGATTGATCTTCTCAAGCGCAGCGTAGCGGAAGGTTCAACCAGCGCACGGCGCGATCTGGGTCTTGCCTTACTGAACGCAGGCCGCGCGGAGGATGCCTTGAAAGCGATCCGGCAAGCGGCAGCTTCCGGTGTTCCGGGGGCTCAGGCAGACCTCGCAAACGGTCATTACCGACAGTTGTTCGGTGCGCTGTCAGACAAGGCTCAGGGCCGTGCCCAACTGGCGAAGCTGGCAGAGGCGGGGGATGCTTATGCTGCGAAATATGCGTTGCGTCACCACGAACGGAAATCACGCCGCATCACCGAAATGGATCTGCCGAAAGTCCTTGGTGCCTTGGAGGATCACGCAGACGCAGGCAGCGGGCTTGCAGCCCGAACACTGGCGCGGGCCTACCGAAAGCTCAGCTTTCTCATTCCGGACAACCGGGCCAAATTGGCGACACTGGTGCGTGATCATGGCGTCGAACTTGGCCCCGAGCCACTTGCCGCAGAACAGGTTTCAGTCCTGTATGACAAAAACGACCACCGGGCATCGCGGATTGCAGTCCTCGATTACCTGGAGGGCCTTGACGGTCCGGGCTATGCCTCCGGTGCCCTTCGTTTGCGATCAATTGAGCGGCAAGCCTATGTATTCTTGGTGCAAAAGGAATTGGCTTCGCGCGGTTTTTACTCTGGGCCGGTGTCGGGGATCGCAAACCGCAGCACAATTCGTGCCATCCTTTCGTTCTGCGATGCGCAGGGGTATTCTGAGACGTGCATTCACGGCCCGCTCAGTTTCCAGTCCTCCGCCCTGATCATGCAGAGCCTCGAAGACGGGTCTTAATCGGCGGCACGACGATGGTTCGGATGGAGACGGGGGCGGATGTCTGCGCCGCGTTGAAACGGCCCGCTGGAAATATAACAGGGCTGAGAATTCACACCTTCCATTTCGACGACGGGAACGCGCGATGCTCAGCTTCCGGCAGATGCGATGTCTGCAGAAATTCGCTACCGTCTGAAGCCACTTCAAGCAGGAACGCCACTACGACACACGTGACGATTTCAAGCTCAAACGCTCCGTCGCCCATGCCGATTGGCGCCCGCTTTTCTCGGCATGGGGTCCGACGTTCATCGGTGAACTGAGGCTTGTTCGCAGTGGTCTGACGGCGCCGCCTTAGCTGATCTGGGTGACGATCGCGTCACGTGACTTGCGAACCTTGTCCATCGACAAAAGCCAGTCACCGGCCGTGTCCCGATAGCCCAGCGGCATCAGAACCACAGACCTCAGGCCACGGCTCGCCAAGCCAAGGATCTCGTCCACGGCAGCCGGGTCAAAGCCCTCCATCGGCGTGCTGTCAACTTCCTGCTCAGCAGCCGCGACCAGGGCAATGCCCAGTGCAATGTAGGCCTGGCGCGAGGCGTGGGCATAGTTCACCTCAGCTTCGCGGGGCAGATATTTCGCTTTGAGGTTGTCATAGTAGCCGTGGATCAGAGGCAGATCACCGCGGGTTGCAACGTTCAACCCCACGACTTCGTCAATCCGCTCGGCCGTGTAATTATCCCAGGCCGCAAAAACCAAAAGGTGCGAACCATCGGTGATCTGGGCCTGGCCGTTTGCTGCTTTTGCAATCTGGGCGCGCAGGTCGGGGTTGGTCACGACGATCAGCTCAAAAGGCTGCGTGCCGCTGGATGTGGGGGCCATGCGCACGGCTTCGATGATGGCATCGACCTTGTCTTGCGACACGGGCTTGGCGGGGTCCATTTTCTTGGTGGCATAGCGCCAGTTCAGATGGTCGTTCAGTGTCTTGCTGGTCATGTTCTGGTTTCCCTTGTTCGCGCCCCTGTGGCGGGGTATAGATTTTATACTGACAATCTAAGGGGAACCGCATGTCGCCACAAGAAGGCACATTTCTGAGACCCGGTCACAAATAGGGAACCACGATGTTGGACAACAACCAATGCCCCGATTGCAAACGCATCAACGAAGTTTTGTCCCGTGTTGGCGACAGGTGGAGCGTTCTTGTGGTCATCTCGTTGTCCCAGTACGGGACGCTGCGATTCAATGAGCTCAAGCGCAACTTGGGTATTTCGCAACGGATGCTGAGCCTGACGCTGAAAGAGTTGGAACGGGACGGGTTGGTGAATAGGACCTACCATCCAACGATTCCGCCAAAGGTTGAATACA
>JBFFQZ010000247.1:0-4856 GCA_041573235.1 Sulfitobacter sp.
GGAGGTCGGAACGGCCCTTGCCGCTGGCCCGTCGCGCGTGAACAAGTGAGCTTTCCCTGCTCTTCTACAAGGGCCCCGTCAGGTGATGGGCCAAACCGGTGAATTGTGATTCTCCTGAGCCTTACGCCCTGCCTTCGTCGATCCCGTTCCTGATTTTCCGATCGTTTTAGTCGTTGGGGTCGTAACTGTGCTCATCGTCGGAAATTCCGGTCACATGGGTCGTCCGGATCTCTGAGTTGCAGGCAGGTTAATGGCGGGACCATCGCAGACCGGTGCCAAGGTTTCCAACGTCATGTATCGCGCACGTTGCACGGTCCATTCCTCGGGCCGCTCCATGAGGATGGCGCCGACGAATCTGCGTATGACAGCCTCATTGGGAAAAATCCCGACGACGTCAGTCCTGCGCTTGATCTCGCCGTTCAAACGTTCAATCGGGTTCGTCGAATGCAATTTCGTCCGATTCAGATGGGGAAAGGTCATGCAGGTAAGCACGTCCTCCTCGGCAGCTTGCCCCGCATCCGGTCGGCGACGTTGCGCCATCGGGTCTTCGTGACCGCATGGTCCGGCTTTACGAAGGCGGTGGCAGTAAAGGCGGAGACGATCCTGTAATGTGTCCACAGCCCGCGCAGCACCAGATCGCGCAGGCGGCGAACCTGGCTTTTCGAGATGCCGGTTCCGCTCATCGCCTGCACGAGATCGTGCATCAAACGGGTTGAGACGCTTAGTCGTTCGCGGTGGACGGCAGCAATGGGCGGGCGGTCAGGAACCGGTTTGCAATATTCCGGATTTTCATTTCTTTGAACTCCACTTGGTTCCACACGCGATTGATCATACGAAAAATTGCGAGCAAATTCATGCACGGCCGCCTCGCTGCTGACTGAAGCCCTTCGAACCCAAGAACAGCTTCAAGGATCCGAACCGAGATGAGCGGTGCAGAAGCACAGCCCGCATAGCTGGTGAGACTTCAACCGGGCAATCCAAGATTGTGTTTTTTCTACTTCTTCGTGAGTGAGGCAGCTTTCACCTATGCCGTGTCTACACCCACAAATCGTCTACCGTTCCGCCTTGAGGGGAATTTTGTAGAAGTATGGACTTAATGCTTTGAAACACATGGTGACCCCGGCAGGATTCGAACCTGCAACCTGCCCCTTAGGAGGGGGCTGCTCTATCCAGTTGAGCCACGGGGCCACGAGAGGCAGTTAACGCAAAACGGGGGGCGGGGCCAAGCTGTTTGCGCGTTGGTGAAAAGATCGTACTGCAAAAACCTGCGATTGCTTGCGCAAACATCACGCAGTGGCTAGCGTTATGGAAAACGAACAAAAGGAATACGCCCTTGTCCATGCCGCAAAAACGTCCCCTGACCCTGCGCGATGTCTCCGAGGCCTGTGGCGTGTCGGAAATGACCGTCAGCCGTGTCTTGCGAAAAAGCGGCGATGTGTCCGAGGCTACGCGCGTGCGGGTGCTCGCCGCCGCCAAAGAGCTTGGCTATGTGCCCAATCAGATCGCGGGTTCGTTGGCATCGCAGCGGGTGAACCTGGTGGCGGTGATCATTCCATCGCTGGCCAACATGGTTTTTCCCGAGGTGTTGGGCGGCATCAACAGCGCATTCGACGACACGCCCCTGCAGCCGGTGGTCGGCGTCACGGACTATCTCCCCGAGAAGGAGGAGCGTGTCCTGTATGAAATGCTGTCCTGGCGGCCCTCGGGTGTGATCATCGCAGGGCTGGAGCATTCCGAACCGACCCGCGCGATGTTGATGAACGCGGGCATTCCCGTGGTCGAGATCATGGATGTGGACGGCAATCCCGTGGACGCGATGGTGGGTATTTCGCACCGCCAGGCCGGACGCGACATGGCCAAGGCGATCCTGCGCGAAGGCTATGAGCGGATCGGTTTTCTGGGCACCAAGATGCCGCTGGACCATCGGGCCCGCAAACGGTTTGAGGGCTTCACCGAGGCCTTGGCGAAGGAAGGGATCGAGATCGAGGACCGGGCGTTCTACTCGGGTGGCTCAGCGCTGCTGAAGGGTCGCGAGATGACGCAAGAGATGCTGGAACGCTCGCCTGATCTTGATTTTCTCTATTACTCCAATGACATGATCGGGGCTGGCGGGCTCTTGTACCTGCTGGACAAGGGCGTGGACATCCCCGGCGAAATCGGGCTGGCGGGGTTCAACGGGGTTGAGCTGTTGCAGGGTCTGCCGCGGCAGCTTGCCACCACGGACGCGTGCCGCCGCGAGATCGGCAACGAGGCTGCAAAGATCATTCTGAATGCCTCGGCCGCCACGCCGGACCCGGACGTGCCCAAGCTGATCACGATGAAGCCAACGCTTTCGCTGGGGGATACGTTGCGCCGCGTCCGCCGGTGAGCATGCCGCGCCTGTCGAACGGGGCCGCACGGCGGATATTCCTCGACCGGCATGCGCTGCTGGAAGCACCGCAGGGGCGCGCGCGTGGTGCGGATCTGCTGGACCTGATCGAGCGGCTGGGCTTTGTCCAGCTTGACAGCATCAACACGGTCGCCCGTGCGCACGACCTGATCCTCTTTGCCCGCAGGCCCCGGTACCGACCCGGCGATCTCAAACATCTATACGAGACCGAAGCGGCGCTGTTCGAACATTGGACCCATGATGCGGCGGTCATCCCGCTCGGCTATTATCCTCGGTGGGAACTGCGCCGTCTGCGCGATGCGGCAAAGCTCAGGCGGCAATGGCGTGACTGGCGCCGTGATGGGTTCGAAGACCAGTTCCAGACCGTGCTCGACCATATCCGCGCCAACGGGGCCTGCGGCTCATCCGACGTGGGACAGGGCGAAAAGCGCGGCTCGGGCGGGTGGTGGGACTGGCACCCGTCGAAGACCGCGCTTGAATACCTGTGGCGCAGCGGCGCGTTGCATGTTGTCGGCCGCGAGGGGTTTCAGAAACGCTATGACCTGACCGAACGCTGTCTCGACCCGCAGCTATGGGCCGACAGCGCCAGCCCGTCCGAGGAAGAAACCATCGACTGGTGTTGCAACGGCGCGCTGGACAGGCTTGGCTTTGGGACGTCGGGCGACATCGCGGCCTTCTGGGCGCATGTCACTCCGGCAGAGGCAAAGGCATGGTGCAGGCGCGCCCTGACCACGGGCGACATCATCGAGATCGAGGTGACGGGCGCGAATGGCACGGCAAAGCGGGTGTTTGCCCGTCCCGATGTGACCGATGATCCGGCGATCGAGGCTGCGCCCGTCAATCGCCTGCGCGTGCTCAGCCCGTTCGACCCGGCATTGCGCGACCGCAAGCGGGCCGCATTCCTGTTCGGCTTTGACTACCGGATCGAGGTTTTCGTGCCGGAGCCGAAGCGGATCTATGGCTATTACGTTTTCCCCATGCTGCAGGGCGACAGGCTTGTGGGCCGCGTGGACATGAAAGCCTTCCGCGCCGAGGATACCCTGCGCATCCGCGCGCTCTGGCCCGAGCAGGGAACGGTGTGGGGCAAGGGGCGGCAACGTGCCTTCGAGGCCGAGCTTGACCGGATCAAGCGATTGGCGGGCGTGTCACGGGTCGCGTTCGAGAACGCCTGGCTGAAACCCTCAGCTCAACACAAGTTCGGATAGATCGAGCGCTGCCTCCTTGAGGCGGGGCAGATGGGCTTCTAGATCGGCAAGCGTGACCCGCTGCGTCGGCGCATGGACCGACAGCGTCGACATCAGCCGCTTTTGCTGATCGACGATGGGCACGGCGACGGCGACCATACCCTCCATGAATTCCTCGTTGTCGGTGGAATGGCCCCGGTCACGGATGGCTTCGACCTCGACCTGCAGCGCGTCGGGGTCGGTCAGGGTATGCGCGGTATGTGCGTCCAGGGTCACGACGCTTAGGTATTTCGCGAACAACTGCGGCTTGAGCGTGCTCAGATACATCTTGCCGCTGGCCGTGCAGTGAAACGGAACTTCGGTCCCGACAGGAAGCTGGATGCGAAGGGGCCATTTGGTTTCGACGCGGTCGAGATAGACCATCGCGTGACGCTCGGGCATGGCGATGTTGCAGGTCTCGCCGATGTCTTCGGCCAGGGCGTTCAGGATCGTCTGGCGCACCATGCGGATACGCGACGTGGACAGGACAGAGCCCGCAAAGCGCCGCAACCGCGCGCCCGGCGCATAAGAACGTCCGTCGATGTCGCGCTGCAGGAACCCCTCCTGCTCCAGCGTGTGGAACAGGCGGTGGATTGTCGGTTTGGGCAGCCCCAGAACCTCGTTTGCGGCTGTGGGCGTCGTGGGCACCCCGACCTTTGCCAATTCTTCCAGCAACAAGAGCAACCTCAGATTGGTCGGGATCGTCTTGTCATGTTGGCTGGAATCATCATGCATCGGTCGGGGTGGTCCTTATCTGTCCGGCAACAGCATCAGTGCCAGTTGTGGTGTCAGCGATACGATAATCCAGATGCTAATCAAAGCAACAAGATAGGGAACTGTATATCTTAACAGACGGAAATAGGGCACACCTGTCACACCGCTTGCAACATAAAGGTTCAAACCATAGGGCGGCGTGATGAAACCGATGGACGCCCCGACCAGGAAGATCACCGAGAAGTGGATCGGATCGACCCCCACGCTCGCGGCAACCGGCGCCAGGATCGGGGCAAGGATGATCGTCACGGGCAGGCTCTCGAGAATCATGCCCGACACGAACACGATCGCCATCGAGGTGAACAGCACCGCGTAATAGCCGCTCGTGCTGGCGGAAAACCCAGCCAGGCGCCAAGTGCCGTCTTGAGGATCCGGTTCAGCTGCAGCGGGATGAGATACCCCCAACCGTTCATGCGGCAGATGATCCAGCAGGCGAACTGCATGGCGAAAACCATCAACGCGCCGGGCAC